>JAGQTL010000096.1 GCA_020439035.1 Leucobacter sp.
GAGATGTGGGCGAGGACCTTGTGCCCGTTGGTCAGCTCGACGCGGAACATCGCGTTGGGCAGAGCCTCGACAACCTGGCCCTCGATCTCGATGACGCCGTCTTTTTTAGCCATAACCCCTTGGTTCGCTGAAGTGTGTCTGCTGGTCATGCGAATGCCGAGCAACTGCGGTTCGCGGAAACGCGAAAACAGGCGCAAGGCACCAAAGAGCTACTCTACACCGAAATCTGCGGAGATCACAAGCCGAGAACAACGCTCCGCTCGGGGCCGTCGGCGTGCCTTCCAGACCGATAGCCTAGGCGACATGAGCGATCTCCGAGCCACGGGCCCGCGCAATGCCGGGGACGCCTGGGTCACGGCCGCCGACGGCAATCGGTACTGGGGGCGCTTCGGAGCGGCCGGGCTTCTCGCCCACGACGACGAGCGCGGGATCCTGCTGCAGCATCGTGTCGACTGGAGCGATCACGGCGGCACCTGGGGCATCCCGGGCGGTGCGCGGCACGAGGACGAGAGCGCGATCCACGGCGCGATCCGCGAGGCGGGCGAAGAGGCCGGCGTGCCGGCGGGCGCGATCCACCCGCGGTTCACCTACACGGTCGATCGCGGCGGCTGGACCTACACGACGGTGATCGCCGCCGTCACGGTGCCGTTCGAGCCCGAGATCACCGACCCAGAGAGCTTCGCGCTCGCCTGGGTGCCGGTGCCGGAGGTCACGGGCTACCCGCTGCATCCCGGGTTCGCCTCCAGTTGGCCGCGACTCGCTCCCCTACTCGCTCCGGGGTTCGAGCCCCCGGCCGACATGCCCGGCCTCATCCGCCTCGACTGACCGGCGGCGCAGCAGGCCGACGGCGGCGAAGACGATCAGCCCCTGCCCCAGGGCGTAGGTCGGCATGATCAGCTGGTCGATCCAGTCGGGTGCCGGTAAGAACTCGCGCACGGCGATCAGCGTGTCGGAGATGAGGAAGAAGGCGCCGCCCCACGCCGAGATCGGGCCGAACCGCGGCGAGAGCGCCGCGGTGCCACCGAGCACGACCCCGTAGATCGCGAGCGGCACGAGCAATGCGCCGGCGTGCGGCCCGATGATCGCGAGCGTGACGATCCACCACCCCGCGTAGACGAGCACCCAGCGCGGCACCCGCCGCGCACGGATGCCCGGGGCGCGCCAGAAGAGCACGATGTAGGCGGCGTGGGCGATCCCGAAGAAGAGGATCATCACCGGCAGCGTGGGCAGGCCGGGGAAGATGAGCCCCGCGCCATCGCCGACCCACGAGGCCGCGAGCGCGATCAGCAGCAGCGCCATCGCGCCGCGCGGCCACGGCCGGAGGCGCCACGTCAACCAGACGGCGGCGAGCGCGAGGGCCGCCATGAGC
Organism: Leucobacter sp.; assembly: GCA_020439035.1. Classification (GTDB taxonomy): domain Bacteria; phylum Actinomycetota; class Actinomycetes; order Actinomycetales; family Microbacteriaceae; genus Leucobacter. The sequence goes on from JAGQTL010000096.1 coordinate 1,370, forward strand.
AGTTGCTTGGTCGCGTACCCGCCCAGCGGGTGATCCGCGATCAGCAGCCCCACGTGAAGCAGCGACACCGCGATATACGGAACGAAGGGGAGGATCGCCCGGCGCCGTTCGAGATCAGTCATGGAGAACCCCCTCCGAGGAGCAGCGGCCGCGGCTAACGCCGCACCCGCTTCTCACGGCCCGAAGGGAACGCCTCCGGGCTACGCCCGTCGCCGCACTCACCGCGCGGGCGGAGCCGCGCGGCGCATCCTCTCGGAGGCCAGAAATGGCCTCCGAGGAGCAGCGGCCGCGGCTAACGCCGCACCCGCTTCTCACGGATGCGCATGTTGAGCACGATGGGGCTGCCCTCGAAGCCGTAGCGCTCGCGCAGGCGGCGCTGGATGAACCGGCGGTAGCCCGGATCGAGGAACCCCGTGGTGAAGAGCACGAACGTGGGTGGCCGGTTCTGCACCTGCGTGCCGAAGAGGATGCGCGGCTGCTTGCCGCCGCGCAGCGGGTGCGGGTTCTCCTGCACGAGTTCGGCGATGAACGCGTTGAACTTCGCCGTCGGGATCCGCGTATCCCACGCGTCGAGCGCCGTCTCCAGCGCTGGCACGAGCTTCTCGAGGTGGCGGCCCGTCCGCGCCGAGATGTTGACGCGCGGCGCCCAGGCGACGTGGGCGAGATCCTGCTCGATCTCGCGCTCGAGGTACCGGCGACGATCGTCGTCGAGCAGGTCCCACTTGTTGAAGCCCAGGACGAGCGCACGGCCGGATTCGAGCACGAGATCGACAATGCGCAGATCCTGATCGCTGATCGGCTGGGTGACGTCGAACAGCACCACCGCCACCTCGGCCTTCTCGAGCGCGGCCGCGGTGCGCAGCGAGGCGTAGAAGTCGGCGCCCTGCTGCAGATGCACGCGACGGCGGATACCGGCGGTGTCGACGAACGTCCACACGCGCCCGGCGATCTCGACCTGCTCGTCCACGGGGTCGCGGGTGGTGCCGGCCAGGTTGTTCACCACGACCCGCTCCTCCCCCGCGGCCTTGTTCAGCAGGCTCGACTTCCCCACGTTGGGTCGACCGAGGATCGCGACTCGGCGGGGCCCGCCGAGCTGCGGCTTCGCGACCGCCGATTCCTCGGGCAGCACCGCGCGCACGGCGTCGAGCAGATCGGCCACGCCGCGCCCGTGCAGCGCCGAGACCGGGTAAGGCTCGCCGAGCCCGAGCGACCATAGCGACGCGACCTCCGGCTCCTGCACGGCGTCGTCGACCTTGTTCGCCACGAGGAACACGGGCTTCTTGGTGCGGCGGAGCAGCTGCACCACGCGCTCGTCGGTCGCGGTCGGGCCGACGCGCGAGTCCACAACGAACAGCACGACGTCGCAGAGCTCGATCGCGACTTCGGCCTGCGCCGCGACCGAGGCGTCGATGCCGCGCGCGTCGGGCTCCCACCCGCCCGTGTCGACCAGGGTGAAGCGCTTGCCCGTCCACTCCGCGGAGTAGCTGACGCGATCCCGGGTCACCCCGGGCACATCCTCGACCACGGCCTCGCGGCGCCCCAGAATGCGGTTCACGAGGGCGGACTTGCCCACATTCGGGCGTCCGACGATCGCGACCACCGGCAGGGCCTCCGCCTCCGGCTCGGTGAAGCCGAGGAACTCGCCCTGCTCCCCCAGCAGCTCGAGGTCATCGCCTTCGAGCTCGAAGGCGTCGAGGCTCGAACGCATGGCGCGCAGGCGCTCCGCATCGGAGACGCCGGGATCGAACCCCTCGCCCGCGATCACCTCGTCATCGCCGACCGCCGAGGCGTCGAAATCCTGCTCTTCACTCATGGGTTCTCTGCTCTCTCGTCGTTCTTCGGCGCGCGGGCTCGGGAGGCCGGAGGGTCGTCGCCGCGGTCGACGGATCCCGCCGCCCGCACCTCGTCGACGACCGCGTCCACGGACTGCTCGAAGTCCAAATCGCTCGTGTCGATCAGCACGACGCCCGGTGCGGGGGTGAAGAAGTCGACCACCTGGGCGTCCTTCGCGTCGCGCGCGCGCAGATCGGCGAGCACCTGATCCGGCGACAGCCCGGGAAGCTCCTTGGCCCGCCGCTGCGCGCGCACCTCCGGCGACGCTGTCAGCAGCAGTCGCACGGGGGCGTCGGGGGCGATCACCGTCGTCACGTCGCGGCCCTCGATCACGACGCCCGGCAGCCCCGATGTGGCGACCAGCTCGCGGAACATCCGGTTCAGCCGCTGCCGCGCCCGAGGATGCTTCGATACCCGGCTCACGAGGCCGCTGATCTCGTTCGCGCGGATCTCGGCGGTGACGTCGTGGGGTGGTTCATCGCCGCCCGCGCCGGGGAGCGCCACCGTCACGCGCTGCTCGCCGACGAGGGTGATCGCGTAGCGCCACCCCTCGAGCACCTCGAGCGCCGCGTCCTCGTCGTCGAGCTCGGCCCCCGTCGCCCGCATCGCCCAGGCCAGCGCCCGGTACGCGGCGCCGGTGTCGAGGATGCCGAAGCCGAGCCGCGCGGCCGCGGCGCGCGAGACGCTCGACTTCCCGCTGCCCGCCGGGCCGTCGATCGCCACGAGCAGCGTCGGCGCAGCATCGGAGGCGCGCATCGCATCGCTCGTCACAGGGTTCTCCATCCGCGTTCAGTGAGGTCGGCGATCGCCCGCTCGGCCATCTCGGGCAGCACCCCGATCTCCGCGAAGCCGACCTGTGCGCCCGGCGAGTGCTCGAGGCGCAAGTCTTCCATGTTAATGCCCAGCTCTCCGAGCTCGGTGAGCAGCGCACCCAGCTGCCCCGGCCGGTCGTCGATGAGCACCGTGATCGTGACGAACCGCTCCGTGCCGCCGTGCTTGCCCGGGATGCGCTGCACGCCACGGACGCCGTCCGCGAGCAGATCGGCGATCCGGCGCCGTGCGCCCGGCGAATCCGGCTCGCGCAGCGCCTCCGTGAACACGGCGAGGTCGGCCTGCAGCGCCTCGAGGCCCTCGACCACCGGCTCCCGATTCGCGCCGAGGATCTGCACCCACAGCTCAGGGTCGCTGGCGGCGATGCGGGTGGTGTCGCGCAGGCCCTGCCCCGCAAGCGCGATGGCCTGCTCGCTTCCGGGCAGCAGTCGCGCGGCGAGGAGGCTCGAGACCACCTGCGGCAGATGCGACACCAGGCCGACGGCGCGGTCGTGCTCCTGCGGCGTCATCTCGAGCGGCGTCGCGCCGAGTTCGAGCGCCACCGCTTCGACGAGCGCGAGCGCCCCGGCGGGCGTCTCCTCGTCACGGCAGATGATCCACGGGCGCGCGGTGAACAGGTCGGCGCGCGCCATGATGGCCCCGCCGCGCTCGCGGCCGGCCATCGGATGCGAGCCGACGTAGTTCGTGAGGTCGACGCCGCGCCGCCGCAGTTCGAGGAACGGCGCGAGCTTCACGCTCGCCGTGTCGGTCACGACGGCTTCGGGGAATGTCGCGAGCGCCCGCGCGACCACATCCGCCGTGACATCGGGCGGCGTCGCGACGACGACCAGCGCCGGGGCGGGATCGTCGCTCGTGCGCGGGCGGCCCGCGCCGTAGTCCGCGGCGAGAAGCGCCGTGGTGGGCGAGACGTCCTCGAGTGTCACGTCGACGCCGTGCGCGCGCAGGCCGAGGCCGACGCTGGCGCCGAGCAGGCCGGCGCCGATGACGTGCACCTGCCCCGAGACCCGGCTCGCCAGCCCGTTGCCCGTGCCTGCGCCGTTCGTGCGAGCGTTCACCGTGATCCTCCCCCTCTGCCGTGCGGATTGCCGCGTGCGGCCACGCCGCGCATGCCCCGCGCGCCCTTGCCGTCACCCGGCCGGCCCGCGGTGATCCCGCTCGCCGCGTGATCCTCGCCGTCCTCGGCGGCGCTCAGCAGCGCCCCGCGTTCGGCCGCGGAGAGCTCGCGCAGCTCCCCGACCCGCAGGGCGCCGAGATGCAGCGGGCCGAACCGCCGGCGCACGAGCTCGTCGACCGGGTGGCCGACCGCGGCGAGCATGCGCCGTACGATGCGGTTCCGGCCCGAGTGCAGCGTCACCTCGACGAGGGAGTGCGACCCCGTGGCACCGCCCGGCAGCAGCTTCGCCGCATCGGCGCGAATCGGCCCGTCCTCGAGTTCGACGCCGTCTTTCAACCGCTGGATCACGGCCGGCGTCACCCGCCCGCGCACCTTCGCCACATAGGTCTTCTGCACCCCGAAGCTCGGGTGCGCGAGCCGATGCGCCAGCTCGCCGTCGTTCGTGAGCACGAGGAGGCCCGAGGTATCGGTGTCGAGCCGACCGACGTTGTAGAGGCGGTCGTCGACGCGATCCGTGAACTCGCGGAGATCGGGCCGGCCGTGCTCGTCGCGCATGGTCGAGACCACGCCGCGCGGCTTGTTCAGCACGAAGTAGCGCTTCGACACGTCCAGTTGCACGATGACCCCGTCGACGCGCACCTCGTCGCGCTCGGCGTCGATCCGGCTGCCGAGCTCGAACACGACCTCGCCGTTCACCTCGACCCGGCCGCCCGTGATCAGCGCCTCGCACGCGCGGCGCGACGCGACGCCGGCGTTCGCGAGCGCCTTCTGCAACCGCGGCCGCGGGTCGGCCGCCGAGGCGCCCCCGGATTCAGAACCGCTCATCGTCGAAGCCCTCCGTCGGGTCGTCGAGCAGCGGCGCGATCGGCGGCAGTTCGTCGAGCCCGGCGATCCCGAGGTGCCCGAGGAGCGCGTCATCGGTGCCGTAGAGGATCGCCCCCGTCTCGGGATCGTGGCCGACCTCGGTGATGAGCCCGCGGCCGACGAGCGTGCGCACGACGCTGTCGACGTTCACCGCACGCACCGACGCGATGGCGCCGCGGGAGATCGGCTGCCGGTAGGCGACGACGGCCAGCGTCTCGAGCGCGGCCTGAGAGAGGCGCGTCGGCGACTGCTGCTGCACGAAATCGGCGACCAGGGGGTCGAGGCTCTCCCGCACGTAGAATCGGTAGCCGCCGGCGACCTCGCGTAGTTCGAACCCGCGCGGGCGCGCGGCCTCCGCCGCCGTGCCGTCGTAGTCCGCGGCGAGCGCATCGAGCGCGCGGCGCACCTCGCGCACCGGGCGATCCACGGCCGTGGCGAGCCCCACGGCGCTCACCGGCTCGTCCGCGACCAGCAGCAGGGCCTCGAGCTGCTGCTCGAGCGGGTGCTCGGCACGAACCGCGGCGAGTGCGGCGTCCACCGGCGCGGCGGCCTCGGTGATCGCAGCGGATTCCGCCGCCGTTCCGCTCGCGCCCGCGCTCATCGTCTCGTCAGTCATAGTCTCCGCCCAGCGTCGAAAGATCCTCGTCCGACCAGTTCTCGCCGACCCACTCGACGCGCAGCTCGCCGAGCGGCTCGGGCTGCTCGAAGGCGACCGCATCTCGCCGGTACAGCTCGAGGATCGCGAGGAACCGCGCGACGATCACCCCGCGCTCGGCCACCGCGTCGACGCCCGCGATCAGCTCGCGGAAGGTGCGCGCGCCGCCCCGGCCGTCGGGGTTGCGCAGCAGCGACACTACGATCGCCGCCTGCTCGCGGATCGAGACGAGCGGCGCGTGCAGGTGGTCGAGCCCCACCGTCGGCAGCTCGCGCGGCGCGAACGCGAGCATGGCGAGGGCGGCGAAGTCCTGCAACGAGAGGGTCCAGACGAGTTCGGGGCCGCGATCCCGGTACTTCGCGTCGAGGGGCACCTGCCTCGGGTGCCGCCGCCCCTCGCTCTCGAGCCGGGCCGCGAACCACGCGCTCGCCTGCTTGAACGCGCGGTACTGCAGCAGGCGCGCGAACAGCAGGTCGCGGGCCTCGAGCAGCGCCACATCCTCGTGATCGACCACTTCGCCCTGCGGCAGCAGGCTCGCGACCTTGAGGTCGAGCAGCGTCGCGGCCACGACCAGGAACTCCGACGCCCGATCGAGCTCGATCGCCCCCTGCCCCTCGAGTGTGGCCAGGTACGAGATGAACTCGTCGGTGACGAGGCTGAGCGACACCTCCGTGATGTCGAGCTCGTGCCGCGAGATCAGCGAGAGCAGCAGGTCGAACGGCCCGTCGAAGACCTCGAGGTTGACGCGGAAGCCGTCGACGCCGGTGCCCGCCTCGGCGCGCCCCGGTTCTGCGGATCCGGCGGCCGCGGCTTCGGGCTCGTGCGCGACGGTCGCGGTCACGGCGGCCTCAGGCAACCGTGCCGCGCTCCACCAGCTCGCGGGCGAGCTGCAGGTACGCTTCGGAGGCGGCGTTCTCGGGCGCGTAGTCGAGGATGGGCTTGGCCGCGACCGAGGCGTCGGGGAGCTTCACCGTGCGGCCGATCACCGTGTCGAACACCTTGTCGTCGAACGTGGCGACCACGCGCTCGAGCACCTCGCGGGCGTGGAGTGTGCGGGCGTCGTACATCGTCGCAATGATGCCGTCGAGCTCGAGGCCCGGGTTCAGGCGGTCGCGCACCTTCTCGACCGTCTCGATGAGCAGGGCGACGCCGCGCAGCGCGAAGTACTCGCAGGCGAGCGGGATGAGCACGCCGTGGCTCGCCGTGAGCGCGTTCACGGTGAGCAGGCCGAGCGACGGCTGGCAGTCGATCAGGATCACGTCGTAGCGATCCGACACCCGCCGCAGCACCCCGGCGAGGATCTGCTCGCGCGCGACCTCGCTCACGAGGTGCACCTCCGCGGCCGAGAGGTCGATGTTCGCGGGGATTACGTCGAGCCCCGCGACCTCCGTCTGCTGGATCGCCTCGGTCGGATCCTTGATCTTCCCGAGCATGAGATCGTAGATCGTCGGCACCTCGTGCGCGGCGACGCCGAGGCCGGCGGAGAGCGCCCCCTGGGGATCGAAGTCGACGGCCAGCACGCGCCGGCCGTAGCGCGCGAGCGCGGCGCCCAGGTTGATGGTCGTGGTGGTCTTGCCCACCCCGCCCTTCTGATTGCACATCGAGATGATGCGCGCCGGGCCGTGCCGGTCGAGCTTCGGGGGCACCGGATAGAAGCGGTCGGGCCGGCCGGTCGGGCCGAGTTTCACCGCGCTCTTCGCCATCCGGGCACCCCTCTCCTGTCACCGTGTGCTCTGCACCATCCTAGCGTTCGCCTTTCGCGGATATTGGCCGATAATGGGGTGGGGAGGGAAGCCTGTGATCGCCACCGCCGTCCGCGCTGCCGCGGCACCGCTCGCGATGCTGCTCGCGCTCGGCACGCTCACCGCGTCGCCGGCCGCTGCGATCGGCGAGCCCGCTGCCGGGCCCGCGCCCGCCGCGGATTCCGCAGACGCCGTGACGGTGGAGGTGTCGGGCACGCTGCAGCCCGTGGTAGTCGACCCCGCGGGCGCGGGATCCGCACCCGGCGCGAGCACCGCCGCCGACGGCGAGAACCTGCTGATGCTCGTCACCGACGACGGCGGCTACGTCGGCATCGAGCCTGAGACGCTCGGCGAGGCGGCGGGGGTGGACCCCCACCAGTTGCCGGTCGGCACCGAGTTGCAGGGCGAGCTCGCCCTGCCCGACGAGGCCGTCGAGGGCGTGGCCGACGCCGGCTTCGACGTGAGCGCGGGCGACACGCTCGCGGCGGCGATCGCGGCCGCGGATGCGGCACTCGCCGCGCTCGACGAGCACCCGGACCCGGCGGTGGTCGCGAGCGCCACGCTCACCGCGCCGGCCGCGCCGGCGCTGGCCGCAGCGGCCCCGACCCCGAGCGCGCACTCCGTCTACGTCGCGGTGATGCAAGGTCACGGTTCGATCTCCGGTTACGAGGACGACGTGGACACGGCGATCGACTACTGGGAGGCGCAGGGCGCCGACGGCGGACTCTCGATCGCGCTCGCCGAGATCCAGGAGTTCACGTCCGACGCCGCGACGAACGGGAACTCCTGCGGGCTCACGGGCGGCGACGGTTTCGCCGACATCATGGAGGAGGCCGAGCAGGTCTTCCCCGGCGTGGACTTCGGGACCGCAAGTTCGAGCACCCCCAACCACCTCGTCGTGCTCGTGCCCGAGGCCTGTGCGGACGGCTACGTGGGAATCGCCGAGGTCGGCACCGACCTCCGCAGCGGCGGCGCGTCGATCGTCGCGGTCGGCGCCTACACCGCCGCGGCCCTCGCGCACGAGCTCGGCCACAACCTCTCGCTCGGCCACGCCGACGCGCGCATCTGCCCGAACACGGGACCCTGCGTCACGGCGGGCTACGGCGACCTGACGAACGTCATGGGTTTCAGCACGAGCCTGCCGGGCATTCCCGTCCTCAGTGGCCTGCAACGCGAGCACCTCGGCCTCCTCGACGAGGACGACGAGGCGCAGCGGTTCGATGGGGGCGCGGGCGCGTCGTTCAGCGCGGACCTCGCCCCCCGATCCGACGCGAGCGGCGTGCGCGCGGCCGTGATCACCGACACCGACGGGGACGGCACGGAGTACTGGCTCGAGTACCGTTCCGGCACCGGCGCCGACGCCGGCGCCCCCTACCTCAACGGCCCCTGGACGCTCACGCCCGACTCGGGACCGACCTGCAGCACGTCGTTCGGCCCCGGCGTCACGGTCTCCGAGGCGCAGGAGGCCGACAGCTACGGCTTCGCCACGCTGCTCACCATCCGCCGCAGCGGAAGCAACTGCTCCGGCACCCTCGCGAACGGCAGCACGTTCACCACCCCGGGCGGGCTCCCAGTCTCGGTCGCGATCGCGGGCGGCACGGCGACGGTGAGCGCATCGGCGCCCGAGGAGCCCCTCACGATCTCTGCCACCGGTCAACCAGGGCTTGAGGGCTCGGGCGAGGTCGGCGAGCCCCTGACGGCCGACGAAGGTTCGCTCACGTGGGATCCTGATACGGGGCTCGACTTCACCTACGAATGGTTGCGCAACGGCACGACAATCTCGGGTGCGACCGAGGAGACCTATACGCCCGTGCTCTCCGACGTGGGCAAGAGCATCACGGTACGCGTGCGGGCGACGCGCTCGGAAGACGGTTCCACGGGGCAGTCCGATCCCTCGAACCCGATCACGATCAAGACCCCGACGCTGACACCCCTCACGCAGCCCGCGATCAGCGGCACGACACGGCCGGGCCACACGCTGAAGACCACGCGAGGCAGCTGGCGGGCTGCGCCGGGCGCCGGCACCGTCACGTTCGCGTACCAGTGGTATCGGAACGGGAAGCGGATCTCGGGGCAGACCGGCAAGAGCTACCACGTCGTGCCGACCGACGTCGGCGCGAAGATCGCCGTGACCATCACGGCCACGGCGAGTCACCACAATCCCGGCAAGAAGACGTCCGCGGCGGCGAAGATCGGCAAGGGTGCGACCGCCCTGACCCTCAAGACGAAGGCGGGCAAGCGCACGGTCAAAGTGACCGTGAAGCTCTCGCTGCCCGGCACCAGCAAGGCGAAGACCACCGGCAAGGTGAAGGTGCGGGTCGGGAGCAAGACGAAGACGCTCAAGGTGGTGAAGGGCGTCGGCACCGCGACGTTCACCGGAATCTCGCCGAAGAAGCACGCCGTGCGGGCCGCCTACGGGGAGACGAAGTACTACGCGAAATCGACCAGGTCGACGAAGGTGACGGTCAAGCGCTGAGCCAGGCGCGCGCGGCCGCTCACGCCTCGCGTGCGCGCGGGTGCGAGAGCAGGTAATGCTCGCGCAGCGTGTCGGGCGTGACGTGGGTGTAGATCTGCGTGGTGGTCACCGACGCGTGGCCCAGGAGCTCCTGCACGGTGCGCACGTCGGCGCCGCCGGCGAGCAGGTGCGTCGCGAACGAGTGCCGCAACGTGTGCGGGGACACCTCGGCCGTGATCCCCGCCCGCTCCGCGGCCGCCCGGATGACGAGCCAGGCGCTCTGCCGCGAGATCCGCGCACCGCGCGGCCCCACGAACAGGGCCGGCGTGCCCCGGCCCGCCGCGACCATGCCGGGCCGCGCCCGCACGAGGTAGGCGGCGAGCGCGCGCCCCGCATAACTGCCGTACGGCACGATCCGCTGTTTCGACCCCTTGCCCGTCACGCGGATGAACCCGCCCTCCCCGAGCGCGCGCTCGGGGTCGGCCCACGCGTCCCCGGCCTCGGCGCCGGCCAGCAGGTCGTCGATGTCGAGCGCGGTCACCTCGCTCACGCGCGCGCCGCTCGCGTAGAGCAGCTCGAGCAGGGCGCGATCGCGCAGGCCGACCGGGTCGTCGCCGCCCGCGGCATCGAGGAGCGCCTCGATCTGCTCGGTCGAGAGCGCCGTCGGCAGCCGCTGCGCTTTCTTGGGGGTGCGCACGCCGCTGCCGGCGAACTCGGGCAGCAGGCCCTCCTCGAAGAGAAACCGATGCATGCCGCGCACGGTCGAGAGCCTGCGGCTGATCGTCCCCTGCGCGTAGCGGCGGGGCGCCTCACGGGGAGCCTCGGGGGTGTCCGGTTCGCCGCTGCGCGGCGCGCCGTTGAGCTCGGCGACGTACGCCGAGAGCAGTTCGGGGCCGACCAGCGCCAGGTCGTCGATCCCCCTGTCCGCGAGCCAGCTCGCATACGCGGCCAGATCCCTCCGATACGCGTCTCGCGTGTGCAACGAGAGCCCGCGCTCGATCGCGACATGGCGCAGGTACCGATCCGCACCGTCGAGCGGTGTCACGGGGCCCGCCATGCCTGCGCCTGCCGCGTGCACCGCTAGGCGTCGAACAGGTGCGCGGCCTCGCGACGCTGGATCGCGGCACCGGCCAGCCCCGCGAACAGCGGGTGCGGCGTGCCGGGGCGCGAACGCAGCTCGGGGTGGGCCTGCGTCGCGATGTAGTAGGGGTGCACCTCGCGGGGCAGCTCCACGTATTCGACCAGTTCGCCGTCGGGGCTGGTGCCGCTGAACACGAGCCCGGCCGCCGCGATCCGATCGCGGTACTGGTTGTTCACCTCGTAGCGGTGGCGGTGGCGTTCGCTGACGAGGGTCGAGCCGTAGAGCTCGGCCGCGAGCGATCCCTCGAGCAGCTTCGCATCGTAGAGACCGAGCCGCATCGTGCCGCCGAGATCACCGCCGTCGATGATGTCGACCTGCTCGGCCATGGTCGCGATGACCGGCACGGGCGTGTCGGGGTCGAACTCGGTGGAGGAGGCGCCGGTGAGGCCCGCGACGTGGCGGGCGTATTCGATCACCATGCACTGCAGCCCCAGGCAGAGGCCGAGCGCCGGGATCCCGTTCTCGCGCGCGAAGCGCAGCGCGCCGAGCTTGCCCTCGATGCCGCGGATACCGAACCCTCCGGGCACGCAGATGGCGTGCACGTCGCCGAGGGCTTCGACGGCGCCCTCGTGGGTCTCGCAGTCGTCGGACGACACCCACTTGACGTTCACCTTCGTCGAATGCGCGAAGCCGCCCGCGCGCAGCGCCTCCGTGACCGAGAGGTAGGCGTCGGGCAGGTCGATGTACTTGCCCACGAGCGCGATCGTGACCTCGCCCTTCGGCTCGTGCACGGCGTCGAGCACCGGCTGCCAGGTCGACCAGTCGACGGTCGCCGCCCGCTCCGCCAGCCCGAAGTGCTCGACGATCGTCTGGTCGAGGCCCTGATCGTTCAGCAGGCGCGGCAGATCGTAGATGCTCTTCACGTCGATCGCGTTGACCACCGCGTCCTCGTCGACATCGCACATCAGCGCGATCTTACGCATGTTCTCCACGGTGACGGGCCGGTCGCTGCGGAGCACGAGCGCGTCGGGCTGGATGCCGAGCGTGCGCAGCGCCGCCACGGAGTGCTGCGTCGGCTTGGTCTTCTGCTCGCCCGAGGCGCCCATGAACGGCACGAGGGAGACGTGCACGAACATCACGTTCTTGCGGCCCAACTCGTGACGCACCTGGCGCGCCGACTCGAGGAACGGCTGCGACTCGATGTCGCC
>JAGQTL010000097.1 GCA_020439035.1 Leucobacter sp.
TCGACGACATGGTGGCGAGCGCGCTCAAGTGGAACGGCAAGTTCTTCTGGGCCTGCAAGAACTACGACGGCGATGTGCAGAGCGACACGGTCGCGCAGGGCTTCGGCTCGCTCGGGCTCATGACCTCCGTGCTGAGCACGCCCGACGGCAAGATCGTCGAGGCCGAGGCGGCCCACGGCACCGTGACCCGCCACTACCGCCAGCACCAGCAGGGCAAGCCCACGTCGACGAACCCGATCGCCTCGATCTTCGCGTGGACCCGCGGCTTGCAGCACCGCGGCAAGCTCGACGGCAACCAGCCGCTGGTCGACTTCGCACTCACGCTCGAAGACGTGGTGATCAAGACGGTCGAGTCGGGGAAGATGACGAAGGATCTCGCGCTCCTCGTCGGCCCCGAGCAGTCGTGGCTGACCACCGAGGAGTTCCTCGCGGCGATCGACGAGGGTCTGCAGGCCCGCCTGAGCTGAGCCCCAACCAGGCACGGAACCCGGTCACCGCACTCGTCGCGGCGGCCGGGTTCCGTCGTTCGTGGGAGGATCGGGGCGAACGGCATCGAGCGCACCGGGGCCGGGAGCATCGGCATCGGGCCGAACGAAGGGGTGAAGGCATCATGACGCGCAGCGCGGCATCCGAACGACTGCACATCGAGGTGTCGGGCGACGGACCGCGGGAACTCGGCCGCGCGCGCGGCGCGGCACTGCGGGGCACGCTGCCCGAGGCCTACGCGAAGTACGCCGAGCTGTTCCGCCTGCTCGGCGTGGGCGAGCCGCTGGAGCGCGAGGGCGTCGGGCGGGTGCTCGATGCGCTCGGGGTCTGGCGGCCGGCCTGCGTCGATGAACTGGTCGGTATCGCGGAGGGGTCGGGGCTCGACCTCGAGCAGGTCGTCGCCCTGAATGCGCGCACCGAGCTGATCGCCCTCGGCGGGCGGGCCTCGGCCGAGTGCTCGACCGTCGCCGCCACGCTCGGCGGCCACCGCTACGGTGTGCAGACCTGGGACTGGCACATCGAACTCGATCCGTTCTGGCATACGCACGTCGTGCGGGGGCCGGGACTCGCGTTCGCCGGCTTGACCGAGCAGGGCATCGTGGCGAAGATCGGGGTGAACGAGGCCGGTCTCGGGCTGCACTTCAACATCCTCGGCCACCGCGACGACGGCCCGAACGGCGTGCCGATGCACGTCCTCGCGAAGACCGTGCTCTGCGAATGCCGCTCGGTCGACGAAGCGCTCGCGCTGATCCGCGAGGCGCCGATCCGCTCGTCGTCCGCATTCACCCTGCTCGACGTGCAGCGATCGGTCTCCGCGGAGCTGAGCCCCGACGGCGTCTTCGTCATCGACGAGTCGGGCGGCTCCGTGCAGCGCACGAACCACTTCCAGCACCCGACGCCGCTGGCGGCGCAGAAGCACGAGACCTACGAGCCCGACTCCTCGGAGCGGCTCGCCCTCATCCGCGAACGACTGGCCGGCGGCCTCCCAGCCGATACGGCAGGCCTCGTGGCCCTACTGCGCAGTGGCGAGGGGGAGCCTCCGCTCACGTGCCGGGCCGACATGGCGCTGCCCTATGGCGAACGCTGGGCCACGCTCGCGACCATCGTGACCGATCCCGAGGCGCGCACCGTGAGCATCCTCGACGGCGCGCCCCCCGAGGCTGAAACCGGCTCCTGGCGCACCCTCACCCCGTAGCGGGCGGGGCTCAGCTCGCCAACAGTTCGCGCACGCGCGGGATCACGACCGTGCCGTAGAGCTCAATGCTCCGCATCAGGAGCTCGTGCGGCATCGTGCCGTTCGCGTACTTGAGGTCGAAGCGGTCGGCGCCGAGCGTGCGCACCGTGGTCGCGATCTTCTGCGCCACGGTTTCCGGCGAGCCGACGTGCAGCGCGCCGCTTTCCGCTTCGCGCTCGAACTCGAAGCGGGTGGGAGCGGGCCAGCCGCGCTCGCGCCCGATGCGCGCCCGCTGCGCGGCGAAATGCTCCCAGAGCTCCTCGCGCGCCTGCGCATCGGTTTCGGCGATATGGCCGGGGGAGTGCACGCCGAGCGGCATGGGTGCGGTGCCCCCGTCCGCGCCGGCCGCGCCGGAACCCAGCTCCGCCTGCGCCTGGCGGTAGAGGTTCGCGAACGGCGCGAATCTCGCCGGTTCGCCGCCGATGATCGCGAGCATCATCGGAATGCCGGTCTGCACCGAGCGCAGCACCGAGTGCGGGCTGCCGCCGACGCCGATCCAGGCGCGCACGCCGCCGGGCTGCTCGGTGGTGGGGTGCACGCGCTGCTCGACGAGTGGCGAGCGGTGGGTTCCCGACCAGGTCACCGGCTCCTCGGCGCGCAGGCGTGCGAAGAGGTCGAGTTTCTCGTTGAAGAGCTCTTCGTAATCGCTGAGGTCGTAGCCGAAGAGCGGGAACGACTCGGTGAACGATCCCCGGCCGAGGATCACCTCGGCCCGCCCGCTGCTCACGCCGTCGAGCGTGGCGAATCGCTGGTAGACGCGCACCGGATCGTCGCTCGAGAGCACCGTCACGCCGGTGCCGAGCAGGATCCGCTCGGTGCGGCCCGCGATCGCGCCGAGCACGACCTCGGGCGAGCTGATCGCGAAGTCGCCGCGATGGTGCTCGCCGAGCGTGATGGCGTCGACGC
>JAGQTL010000098.1 GCA_020439035.1 Leucobacter sp.
GGGGGCGAGCACGTCGAAGAGGGCGTTGCTGTCGTCGAGGTTGGCCTCGGCGTTCTCGAAGCGGATCGGGTTGACCTTGTGCGGCATCGTGGAGGAACCGGTGGCGCCGGCAACCGGGATCTGGCGGAAGTAGCCGATGGAGATGTAGCTCCAGATGTCGGTCGCGAGGTTGTGTAGGATCCGATTCGCGTGGGCGATCCGGCCGTAGAGCTCCGCCTGCCAATCGTGCGATTCGATCTGCGTGGTGAGCGGGTTCCAGTCGAGGCCGAGCCCCTCGACGAACTCGCGCGAGACCCGCTGCCAGTCGACCGACGGGTCGGCGGCGAGGTGGGCGGCGAACGTGCCGGTCGCGCCCGAGAACTTGCCGAGGTACTCGTTCCGCCCGATCGCGGCCACCTGCCGGCTGAGGCGGTACACGAAGACCGCGAGCTCCTTGCCGAGCGTCGTCGGCGTCGCCGGCTGGCCGTGCGTGCGGCTCATCATCGGCAGCGCGCGGTACTGCTCCGCCTGGCGGGCGAGTTCAACGATCACGGCCTCGAGCTTCGGCAGCCAGACCTCGTCGATCGCAGACTTGACGGTGAGTGCGTACGAGAGATTGTTGATGTCCTCGCTCGTGCAGCAGACGTGCGTGAGCTCGGCGATGCGGTCGAGCCCCTGCCGGGTGAGCTGCTCGCGCACCAGGTACTCCACGGCCTTGACGTCGTGCTGCGTCGTCGCCTCGATCTCGGCCAAGCGGTCGATCTCCGGCTGGCCGAAGCCGGTTGCCCAGTCGCGCAGTTCGGCGAGCTCGGCGTCGCTCATCGGCGTCGACCCCAGCAGCGAGTGCCCGGTCAGGTAGGCGAGCCACTCGACCTCGACGTGCACGCGGGCCCGATTCAGCCCCGCCTCCGAGAGGAAGTCGCCGAGCCCGGCGACGGCGGCGCGGTAGCGGCCGTCGAGCGGGCTGATGGGCTGAGGGGGCAGCTGGGTCATGTGGGATCTCCGAGCGGTCGAGAGCGGATCGCGGCCGCGCCGTGCGCGGCCCCGTCCATTCTCCCATGCGCCGTGCCGGGGTCGGGGCGGGCTCGGCCCGAGCTCGGCGCACCGGCCGCCCGTCAGGCGATACGCTGAGCGGAGTCATCCGAGAGGGGGAGCATGCGGGCACTCAGCGAGGCGCAATTCCGCGCGGCGACCGAGGGGGGAGTGCCGGATCCCGAGCAGGTCGACGTGCGCCCCGATGGCACCGAACTCTGGTCGGTGGCCGTGCCGATGCCCGACTCCCTGCTCGCATATACGCTGACGGCGGTGCTCGTCGCAGCTTCGGGGGAGATCACCGTCGTGGACCCCGGATGGGAGACGCCCGAAACGCACGCGCACCTCGACGCCGCGTTCGCGCGCATCGCGCGTGATCCCGCCGATATCGCGCACATCGTCGTGACGCACGCGCACCCCGACCACCTGGGCTCGGCCGAGGCCCTGCGGCGGGCGACCGGCGCACGACTGCTGATGCACGAGCGCGAGCAGCTCGCCGTGGATCGCGTGCGTGCGCTTGCCGTCGCTCCGGCTGGTGTGGGCGGTGATCCCGCGACTGGTGGCGAAGTCGGCGGCGCGGTCGGTGTCGGCGCGGGCGGCGCGGGGGGCGAGGCGGACGGCGGTGCCGGTGGCGGCGGGGCCGGTGGCGGCGGGGCCGGTGTGGCCGGTGGCGGGGCCGGTGGCGAGGCCCGAGCGGCGGCGGCAGCGGTCGTGGCGCGCTGGGGAGTGCCCGATGCGGAACGGGAGGGGCTCACGGCCCAGTTCGCACGGTCGCGGTCGAACCTCACGCTCGCGCAGCCCGCCGAGGTGCTCCTGCACGACGGAGACGTGCTGCCGATCGACGGCGCCGTGTGGCGGGTGCTGCATTCGCCCGGTCACACCTCCGGGCACATCTGCCTCATCGACGACGAGCGCAGGCTGATCCTCACGGGCGATCATGTGCTGCCAACCGTATTCCCCGGCGTCGGCCTCGGCATCGACCGGAGGCTCGGCGGCGCCGAGGACGACGATCCCATCGCCGAGTACCTCGCCGCCCTCGAGCGACTCGTCCCCTACGACGACTACGACGCACTGCCCGGCCACGGGTACCGGTTCACCGGGCTGGGGGAGCGCCGGCGCGCGACGGCCGAGCACCTGCTGAAGCGGGCCCGAGAAGTCGGGGCGGTCCTCGCCCGTGAGCCCGACGCGTCGATCTGGCGGATCGCCGCACAACTCAGTTGGAGTGCCGGGTGGGATCGACTCTCTGGAGGCCCGATGCTCGCATCCGCGCTGCTGCAGACCGGACTCCACGTGCGCTTCGTGCGCGGAGGCGGGCTCGCGCGGGGTTGAGCGCCGGGTCTGGGCGGGGGTGGGCCGGGCTCGATCCGCTCTCGAGCTGCTGGTTTCGCGCCTGCGCAACCCAAGGGATCTGCGGCAGACAAGCCGGTTTCGGCGTATGGGGCTTGGTTTGTGCGGATCTCTAGGAGGGTGCTGGTGGCGCTGGTGCGGGATCGGGAGCGGGTGACCGAGGTGCGGGGGTGCGTCGGGCCAGATCCGCTCTCGGGCTGCTGGCTTCGCGCCTGCGCAACCCAAGGGATCTGCGGCAGGCAAGCCGGTTTCGGCGGATGGGGCTTGGTTTGTGCGGATCTCTTGGTGGGTGCCGGTGGCGCTGGTGCGGGACCGGGAGCGGGTGACCAAGGTGCGGACGTGCGTCGGGCTCGATCCGCTCTCGAGCTGCTGGTTTTGCGCCTGCGCAATCCAAGTGATCTGCGGGGGACAAGCCGGTTTCGGCGTATGGGGCTTGGTTTGTGCAGATCCCTTGGTGGGTGCCGGCTCGGGTAGGAGTGCTGGTGCTGGTGCTGCTGCCGGATCGGGCGCCGGTGCTGGATCGGGTGCGGGCCGGCGATGTTCGGGCTGCAGGTGCGGGCGCCGGGGTGAGATCGCGGCCGGGCTGAAACTCGCCCCGGTCGCCTATGCCTGGCGTTCCTTGCGCGTGCCGAGCAGCGCGTTCATGAGACCCGAGAGCACGGACAGCACGAGCGCGCCGAGCACCCCCCACCAGAAGCCGTCGACGTGCAACCCGAAGCCGACGAGGTCCGAGAGCCAGGCGATCACCCACACCAGCGCTCCGTTCACGATGAGGCCGAAGAGGCCGAGCGTGACGAGGTACAGGATCCCGGTGATCGCGCGGAGCACCCGGCCGAGCGTCGCGTTCACGAGCCCGAACACCAAGGCGACCAGCAGCAGCGTGCCGATGTGCCCCCAGGTATCCGGGGCGAACGGGACGATCCAGAAGCCGTGGTCTCCGGCACCGCCGACGATGATGGTGGTGAGCCAGAGGGCGAACGCGTTCACGAGCACGCGGATGATGGATCGCATGCTCCCAGTCTCTCAGCCGGCGCCGACCCCCGCCTGGCGCGGCAGGGTGTTGGATGGAGGGGGAGGTGCTCATGCGGAGTCGGGGAGTCGTGCTCGACGTGGTCTACGACGGCCGGTGCGGCGTGTGCACGCGCGCGGCGAGGTGGCTCGAGCGACGCGACCGCCGGGGGAGGATCGAGCTGCACCCTGCGCAACGTCCGGGCGTGCTCGAACGCTTCGGCCTCAGCGACGCCGCGGCCGATGCGGCCGCGTGGGTGTTCGAGCGCGGCACCGGGCGAAGCTTCCGCGGCGCGGCCGCGGTGAACCGTGCGCTCGACGAGGTGTGCGTGTTCCCGGTGCTGCTGTCGCTCTACCGCGTACCCGGCGTGCGATGGGCGCAGGATCGCGCCTACGGATGGGTGGCCGAGCACCGGTCGCGCCTGCGCGGCATCACCCCGTGGTGCACGGTGCACCCCGAGGACTGCGCGGCTCGGGAGGCGCGCGCGTGACGCGGGCCGGGGTGGTTGGGTACGGTTGAGTGCGGCCGGGCCGCACGAGCGTTCGATCGCGGATCGCGGATCGCGGATCGCGCGGCAACACGGCAGCGCGGCAGCGCGGTCACCCCTGCAAGTGCCGGCTCCGCCGCCATCCGGACGAGGAGCGACCACGTGAACGCGCGCCGTGCGGGCTCCCCCGGATTGCAAATCACGTCGAATTGATGTTTACTGTGACTGAACTACCCGAAGCCTCCACGCAGCGCGCGCCGGGTTCGGGAGCCGAACCTCAGCAAAGGAGTAGCGCATGACTGGAACGCCTTCGGACCCGGCCGCGAACATCGCCGTCGTCGTGGTCGATGGCCCCGAGAACAACCTGCTGAACCCCGACGTCATGGGCGCGGTCGCCGCGGGGCTCAAGGCAGCCGACCAGGATGACGCGGTCGACGCGATCCTGCTCACCGGCGCGGGGGACGCGTTCTGCGGCGGCCTCGACCTCGCGGGCATCCGCGCGGGCGGCGACCCGGTCGAGTACGCCGGCGCGCTCGCCGAACTGCTGAAGGTCTTTCCGCGCCTGCGCAAGCCGGTCGCCGCGGCCGTGAACGGCGATGCGGTCGCGTCTGGATCCTCGCTCGTCGCCGCCTGCGACTACGCGGCCATGCCGAGTGACGCGCTCATCGGCAGCTACGAGGTCGGCGTCGCCGTCTGGCCGATGGTCGCGCAGGTGCCGCTCGTCAAGCGCCTCGGAGCGCGCCTCGCGATGGAGAACATCGGCAGCGGCGATCCGTTCACCGCGCATCGCGCCCACGAGCTCGGCCTCGTCAACGCCGTCGTGCCGCGTGCCGCCGTGCGCGCCACGGCCGAGGCCTGGCTCACGCGTGCCGCACGCGGCGGCGCCGCGAACGCGGGCCGCACGTTCTTCTACGAGATCGCCGATCTCGACTACGATCGCGCGCTCGACCTCTCCCTCGAGAAGTTCGCGGCGCAGTTCAAGGAGGCGTGAGCATGGCCCTCATTCCGCTCGCCAACCTCGAGAGCCTCGAAGGAAACCCGCGCGAGGTCGCCGAGTCCGGTGTCGCGCAGTACGGCCAGGTGCTGAATACCTGGGCCGCGCTCATGAACAAGCCCGACCTCTTCGCCGCCTACCTGCCGTTCCTGCGGCAGGTTGCGGGCCCGGGCGAGCTCTCGGCCGAGATCAAGGATCTGAGCGCGCTGCTCGTCGCCTCCCTCAACCACTGCCGCTACTCCGTGAGCCATCGGGCGGCGTCGGCCGCCAAGAACGGCGTGAGCGAGGAGCTCATGCGCCAGGTCGTCTCCGGCGACTGGGCGGGCCTCGAGCCGCGGCTGCGGATCGCGCTCGAGCTCTCCCGAGAGATGACGCTGCTGCCCCCGCAGCAGGAGTACTCCGCCCTGCCCTACGGTGTGACGGCAGAACTGCGCGAGCGCGCGCAGGCGGAGTTCAGCGAGGTCGAGCTGCTCGAGCTCACCTTCAGCATTTCCGTGTGGAACGCCCTCGCGCGGTTCCACCGCGTCATGGGATTCGAGCTCGACATGCCGGAGCCGCCGGAAGGGCTCGAGCCGGCCTGAGCGGTGCGCCGGAGCAGCGCGCCGGAGCTCCACAGCGCGCGCCTCGCGCCGCGCATATCCTTGGCTCAAATCGCTCGCTCGCTAGACTGAGACACCATGAGCCAGACGCAGCAGCTCGGCGCCGACATGACGGATCCGGAGCCCATCCGGTTCCTTGACGACGAGGGGCACTACGCGCCCTCCGAGACCGCCGCCGCATTCGCGGACGAGCTCGCGGAGATCGGCGAGACCGAGCTGCGCGAGTGGTATCGCGACATGGTCGCGACGCGCGCCTTCGACACGGAATGCACGCACCTCCAGCGCCAGGGGCAGCTCGCGCTCTGGGTGCCGAGCGTCGGGCAGGAGGGCTGCCAGGTCGGCTTCGCCCACGCGCTCGATCCGCAAGACCACGTCTTCCCGGCCTACCGCGAGCACCTTGTCGCGCGCGTGCGCGGCGTGCGGTTCTTCGACGTTGCCAAGCAGTTCCGCGGCCTCACGCACGGCGGCTGGGACGTGACCGATCCGTCGAACGGCAATTTCCACCTCTACACGCTCGTGCTCGGCGCGCAGACGCAGCACGCAACCGGCTACGCGCTCGGGCAGCTGCTCGACGCGAAGGCGCGCGCGGGCGATACCACCCTCGACGCGGGGGAGCCCGGCACCGCGACCGGCGAGGCCACCATGGTGTTCTACGGCGATGGCACGAGCAGCCAGGGCGATGCGAATGAGGCGATGGTGTTCGCCGCGAGCTACCAGACGCCCGAGGTGTTCGTGGTGCAGAACAACCGCTGGGCCATCTCGGTGCCGGTCGAACGGCAGAGCCGCACGCCGCTCTACCGCCGCGGCCTCGGCTTCGGGCTCCGCAGCGTGCAGATCGACGGCAACGATCCGCTCGCCGCATACGCGGTCGGCCGGCGCTTCCTGCGCGAGGCCCGTAGCGGCGGGGGGCCGGGGTACATCGAGGCGCTCACCTACCGCATCGGCGCGCACACGACGAGCGACGATCCGACCCGGTACCGCGAGAACGACGAGCTCGAGGCGTGGCAGAAGCGCGATCCGATCGCCCGGCTCGAGGCCCATCTGCGCGAGCTCGGCACCGGCGACGAGTTCTTCGACGAGGTGCGCGCCACCGCCGACGCCGAGGCGAAGGAGGTCCGGGACCAGATCCTGACCACGCCCGCGCCCGAGGCCGACTCGATGTTCGCCCACGTCTACGCGTCGCCGCATCCGCGCATCGAGGAGCAGCGCGAGTGGCTGGATCGTTACGAATCGTCCTTCGAGGAAGGGGTGGGAGCATGAGCGGCGCGGCCACACTGACCGAGCGGCAGACGCTCCCGATCGCCAAGGCCATCAACGAGGGGCTGCGCGCGGCCATGGCGGCCGATGATCGCGTGCTGCTGATGGGCGAGGACATCGGGCCGCTCGGCGGCGTCTTCCGCGTCACGGACGGCTTGCAGCGCGATTTCGGATCGGCTCGCGTGCTCGATACGCCGCTGGCCGAGGCCGGCATCGTCGGCAGCGCGATCGGTCTCGCCATGCGCGGTTATCGGCCCGTGTGCGAGATCCAGTTCGACGGCTTCATCTTCCCCGCGATGAACCAGATCGTGACCCAGCTCGCAAAACTCACGAGCCGTCACGACGGCGTGGTGAGCCTGCCGGTCGTCATCCGCGTGCCCTACGGCGGCCACATCGGCGCGGTCGAGCACCATCAGGAGAGCCCCGAAGCCTACTTCGCGCACACGCCTGGCCTCCGGGTCGTCTCGCCGTCGAACGCCCACGACGCCTTCTGGATGATCCAGCAGGCCATCGCCTCCCCCGACCCGGTGCTCTTCTTCGAACCGAAGGCGAAGTACTGGCAGAAGGGCGAGGTCGATCCGGCGGCGCCCTCGGCCGACCTGCACCGCACCCGGATCGCGCGCGCGGGCACCGACTGCACGGTCGTCGGCCACGGCGCGATGGTGACGACGCTGCTGCAGGCCGCGGAGGTCGCTGAGAGCGAGGGCACGAGCCTCGAGGTGGTCGACCTGCGGAGTCTCTCGCCGATCGACTACGAGCCCGTGCTCGCGTCGGTGCGCAAGACAGGCCGGCTCGTGGTCGCGCAGGAGGCGGTCGGCACGGCGAGCGTGGGCAGCGAGATCGCCGCGACCGTGGCCGAGCAGGCGTTCTACTCGCTGCAGGCGCCCGTGCTGCGCGTGAGCGGGTACGACGTGCCGTTCCCGCCGGCGAAGCTCGAGGGCCTGTACCTGCCCGACGCCGACCGGGTGCTCGAAGCCGTCGATCGCACCATGCACTACTGATGGACGGCGTCACGGCCCCCGCGCCCCGCGCCTCACGATGCGCCGGGGCTCGCGATGGGCTCGAGCTGTGGCTGGGGCTGCGGCTCGGGCATCCGCGGAACACGGTGGATCGACCCCACCGCCCGGCCCGCAGCGCGACGAATAGACTGATCCCAGGAAGCCGAAGGAGCCAGCGATGAGCGAGATGACCTTCCCCCTCCCCGACGTGGGCGAGGGCTTGACCGAGGCCGAGATCGTGACCTGGCATGTCGCCGCGGGTGATGCGGTCGAACTAAACCAGGTGATCTGCGAGATCGAGACGGCGAAATCGCTGGTCGAGCTGCCGTCGCCGTTCAGCGGTGTGGTCACGGAGCTGCTCGCCCAGGTCGGGCAGACGGTTCCGGTGGGCGAGCCGATCCTTCGGGTGCGCACCGCCGACGGAGCGCCCGGAGATGCGCCGGAGACGAGCGACGCCGCCGAAGACACCGACGAGACCCGCGAGGCCGTGGCCGACGCCAGCGCCAGCGTGCAGCACGAGAACGCGAGCGAGGGCGGCGGCGCAGTGCTCGTCGGGTACGGTACCGGAGGCGCCGTGTCCTCGCGGCGGCGCCGCGGTGGGGAACCGCTGCTCGACAGCGCGGGGCAGCCCGCGGCGATCCCGGTCGCCGATGCGAGCCCGGTGATTGCGAAGCCGCCGATCCGCAAGCTCGCGAAGGATCTCGGCGTCGACCTGACCGTGGTCGCGGGAACCGGCATCGCGGGTGAGATCCTTCGCGATGACGTCGTGCGGCACGCGTCGCAGGCGAGCCTGTTCCGAAACATCACCACACCCGAGCCGTCGAGCGCGCGCGAGGAGCGCATTCCGCTCAAGGGCGTGCGCAAGCACATCGCCCAGGCCATGGCGACGAGCTCGAACGAGGCCCCGCACGTCGGCGTCTTCACCGACGTCGACGCCACCCGCACCATGGAGTTCGTGAAGCGGCTGAAGAGCTCGAGCGAGTTCGCGGGCACGAAGGTGTCGCCCCTGCTGATCTTCGCCAAGGCGATGCTCTGGGCGATCCGCCGGAACCCCGAGATCAACTCGACGTTCACCGAGACCGAGATCATCCGGCACAACTTCGTCAACCTCGGGATCGCCGCGGCGACCCCCCGCGGCCTCGTCGTGCCGAACATCAAGGACGCGCAGGATCTCAGTCTGCTGCAACTCGCCCAGGCGATCGAGCAGCTCACGATCACCGCGCGCGACGGCCGCACGCAGCCCACCGACATGGCCGACGGCACCATCACGATCACGAACATCGGCGTGTTCGGCATGGACTTCGGCACCCCGATCCTCAACCCCGGCGAGTGCGCCATCATGGCCATGGGCACCATCAAGGAGAAGCCGTGGGTGGTCGACGGCGAGGTGCGCCCGCGCATGGTGACGACGGTCGGCGGCTCGTTCGACCACCGCATCGTCGACGGCGACATCATCTCGCGCTTCGTCGCGGATGTGGCCTCGGTGCTCGAGGAGCCCGCGCTGCTGCTCGATTGACGCGAGGAGAGCTCGCACCGCGAAACGCGACGGCCGCCCCGGGGAGTGCCCAGAGCGGCCGTCGCTGTGTGCGGGGCGAGGACTACGCCGCGTCGCCGGCCTTGAGCAGGTCGTGCGTGTTGAGCAGACGGAACGCCGCGGCGGCGACTGCGGCACCCACGAGCGGCGCGACGATGTAGAGCCACAGCGCGGACCAGTCGAACTGGCCGCTGATCGAGAGGCCGATCGCGACCGCCGGGTTGAAGCTCGCTCCCGAGACGGAGCCGACGGCGAAGGCGCCCACGACGACGACCGAGCCGATCGCGAGGCCGTAGAACGAGTTGCCCTCGTTGTCCTTCGAGGTGGCGCTATTGAGCACGACGTACACGAGGATGAGCGTGAAGAGCGCCTCGACGAGGAACGCGGGGCCGATGTCGAGCTTCATCGGCTCGGCCGCCGGCGGGAACACCGCGAAGCTGGCGAGCGCGGCGAGCGCGCCGCCGACGAGCTGGGCGATCCAGTAGGCGATCATGTCGCCGAGCGAGAGCGCCCCGCGCAGCCAGGCGCCGAAGGAGACCGCCGGGTTCAGGTGGGCGCCCGAGAGGT
>JAGQTL010000099.1 GCA_020439035.1 Leucobacter sp.
GTCGTGCGCCCAGCGGTCGCGGTAGAAGGAGTCGCCCTGCCGCCCGCCCTGGAGGAACAGCGCCCGCAGGTCGGGCGACGCCTCGCCGCGCCGCAGGAAGCGACCCATCGTGAGCAGTGAATCGGCGAGCGCACCATCGGTAGCGTGCTGGATCGGGTGGGGAGCAGTCTCGGCCACGGCGACCTCCTCTTCGGGCAGCATCGGTACCTCCAGGGTCGCCCCTTTCCCTGCGAATAGGGTGCGCTTCGACCGTGTTTATTCGATCCCGTCGATTGGGCCCGCGCGGCGCCCGGATCCGCCCCGCGCCGCGCCCGGATCCTTCCCGCGCTGGCGCCCGCGACTCGATCGCGCCGTCTTTCCCCCGATTCCCGGAATAAACACGGGCGACACGGCGGTCGCCGACGCCGTTGTCGGGTTATGGTCGGGCCATGACCGACACCGCCGCGGCCACGACCACCACCCGCCTGCGCGGGCAGCTGCCCCAGGTGCTCCTCGCGACGTTCGCCTCGACCGTGGGCTTCTGGGCGTGGATGCTGATCTCGCCCATCCAGCGCTTCTACGCCGAGGAGATGCAGCTGAACGAGGGCCAGATCTCGCTCATGCTCGCCACCCCCGTGCTCGTCGGGGCGCTCGGGCGCATCGTCGTCGGCGCGCTGACCGACCGCTTCGGCGGCCGCAAGATGTTCGCGGCCGTGCTCGTCGGGGCCATCCCGGCCGTGCTGCTCGTCGCCCTCGCCGGCGTGATTAGCAGCTTCCCGCTGCTCATCGTCGCCGGCACCTACCTCGGCGTCGCCGGCACCATCTTCGCCATCGGCATTCCGTTCTCGGGCGCCTGGTACGAGCCGAAGCGCCGCGGCTTCGCCACGGGCGTGTTCGGCATGGGCATGATCGGCACCGCCGTCTCCGCGTTCGTGACGCCGCGGCTGCTGCGGGCCATCGGGTACTTCGAGACGCACCTGGTCGTCGCCGGCCTCATGCTCGGCACCGCGCTGCTCGTGTGGTTCGCGATGAAGGAATCGCCGGAGTGGCAGCCGAGCCGCGAACCGCTGCTGCCGAAGGTGATGGGCGCGCTGAAGCTCCGCATCACGTGGGAGATGTCGTTCCTCTACGGCATCGTGTTCGGCGGCTTCGTCGCCTTCTCGACGTTCCTGCCGAAGTACCTCGTCACCATCTATCCCGACGACGTCGAACCGGTGGGCGCCGGCACGCGTACCGCGCTCTTCGCCGTCGCAGCCGTGGTCGCGCGGCCGATCGGCGGCGTGCTGGCCGACAAGTTCGGCCCGAAGATCGTCTCCCTCGTCTCGCTCGCCGGCATCGTCTCGCTGGCCTACATCGTGGGGCAGCAGCCGCCCGAGGGCGTGCTCACGGGCGCGACGTTCATCGGCATGGCTTCGGCGATGGGCCTCGGCATGGGCGCGGTCTTCGCCTGGGTGGGGCCGTCGACGCCGAAGGACAAGGTCGGCGCGGTGAGCGGCGTGGTCGCGGCCGCGGGCGGCCTCGGCGGGTACTTCCCGCCGCTCGTGATGGGTGCGACCTACCACCCCGAGTCGAACTCGTACTCGCTGGGGTTGTGGTTCCTCGTGCTGGTCGGGGCCTTCGCCCTGGTGGTCGCGGGGATGCTGAAGGGCACGCGGACCTCCTGATGCGCGGGCGCAGGCCGGCCGGTGCACCGCGCGCACGGCGTGGCCGGCGCGGTTCGCTAGGCCGCTTCGCGGCCGTCGCGCCGTCGGGCCGTGGGCCGGTAGGCGCTCGCCGGCTCGTCTGGGCCGGTCGCCGCACTGCCGTCGCCGCCGGGCCCCGCCCGTCGCTCTCGCCTGTGCTCTCGCCTGTGCTCTCGCCTGTGCCCTCGCCCGCGCGCCGTTCGAGCAGGAGCCGGCAGGCGTGGTCGGTCACGAACGGAACGAGCGCGCGCATGCGCAGCGGGCCGGGCACCTGCCGCAGCTGATCGCGCACCAGCTTCGCGTGCACGGCGCAGACGACCGCGCCGTTCTCGTCGATCAGCTCGTGGTAGTTGCAGGGCTGCATGGTGATGTCGAGGCTCTCGTCGTCGAGCTCCGGCTCGAGCCCGGCGTCGTCGAGGTGCGAGTAGAGCGCGTCGAGCTGGTGCTGCCCCTCGACGCCCAGGGCGGCACTGCGATCGAGGCTGGGGTCGATGCGCCGCAGCAGATCGCCCTGCTCCTGGGCGTGCGCCGCGCGCCGATCCGCGTGCGGGTTCTCCGCCGCTCGTCGCACCGGTTCGAACACGACCGGGGGCCGGCCGCGCGAGCCCGTGGAGAGCGTGCGCGACACGATGAAGCCCTCGTCTTCGAGCACATGCAGGTGCTCGCGGGCGGTGTTGACGTGGATGCCCGCCTCTTCGGCGAGTTCGTGCAGGCGGCGGCCCGGCTTCCGCTGCACGGCGTGCAGCAGCTTCAAACGGCTCGCCTGCGTGAGACCGCGGAAATCCTCGATGCGCCGGGGCATATCCTCATCATAGGCGCGGACGGGAGCGGCGTACCATCGTTGCTACGGGCCGGCATGTCGCGCGGCCGCTGCCGGGGAACGGAGGGTCGCGATGGCTGAAATGCCCGAGGCCCATCTCGCGTGGATCCTCGAGCGGATCGGGCGCACGCGGATCGAGGATCTGCCCGTATCCGAGGCGCACGGCCTGGCGCTCGCCGCCGACGCACGGGCGGGTGTCGACCTGCCGATGTGGGACGCCTCGGCCATGGACGGCTACGCGCTGCGCGCCGCGGACACCGCGGGGGCGACCGAGGGGGCGCCCGCTCGGCTGCGCGTGCTCGGCGAGGTCGCCGCGGGCGCGGCGGAGGATCCCCCCGTGCCGCAGGGCGCCGCGGTGCGCATCATGACGGGCGCGCCGCTGCCGGGCGATGCCGATGCCGTCGCCCCCGTCGAGGCGACGCGCGCGGAGGGCGAGGCGGCCCCGGGTGCCGGTGGTGATGCCGAGGGTACCGCTCGCGGATCGTCCCCTGCGGCAGAACCGAGCCGGCACGGCGACCACCGCTGGGCGGAGCGCGAGGTACGCGTGCTGAGCGCATTCGCAGCCGGCGCGAACGTGCGCCGTCGAGGTGAGGATGTGCGCGTGGGCGACGTGATCGCACGGGCCGGCGAACGCCTGGGGGCCGCGCGGCTCTCGGCGCTGGCCGCGGCAGGCGTCGCCACGGTGCGGGTGCATGCGCAGCCGCGCGTCGCCGTGCTCAGCACCGGATCCGAGCTGCGCCCCGCGGGCGCGCGGCTCGAGCGCGGCCAGATCTTCGAATCGAACGGGCTCCTCATCTCCGGGCTCCTCGCCGAGGCCGGGATCGCTGCGGCGACGGTCGAGCGCTGCGCCGACGACGCGGATGGCGTCGCCCGGCGCCTCGCCGCGCTCGCCGCCGAGCACGACGTCGTCATCACGACCGGCGGAGTGGGGCCGGGGCGGCACGATGTCGTGCGCCTCGCGCTCGCCGCGGAACCCGATGTCCGCGCCGTGAGCGTGGCCGTGCGCCCGGGCCAGCCTCAGTGCGCCGGCCGCCATCGCGCAGGCGGCTTCGTCTTCGGTCTGCCGGGCAACCCGGTGAGTGCGGCCGTGAGCTTCGAACTGTTCGTGCGCCCGGCGCTGCGCGCGCTCACCGGCTGCGACCGGATGCAGCGCCGCCGGCTGCGCGCGACGGCGGGCGAGTCCTGGCGCGGGCGCGTCGGCCGCCTGCAGGTGCTGCCGGTCGCGCTCACCGAGACGCCTGAGGGCCTTGTCTGCGTGCCCGCGGTGCCCGCGGCGCGGGTCTCGCACTCGGTCGGCCGCTACGCGGGAACTGCGGGCTACGCGCTCGTCGAGGCCGAGCGGGGCGACGTGCGGGCGGGCGAGACGGTGACGGTGATCGAGACGGAGGCGGCATGAGCGCTGGGAGCGGGAGCGGTGCCTCGACGGCCTTCGACGCGATCGTGCTCGCCGGTGGCCGTGGGTCGCGCCTGGGCGCGGTGGACAAGGCCGCGCTCGAGCTGCGGGAGCGGCGCCTCGTTGACCGCGCGGTTGCTGCCTGCCGGGCCGCCGGGGCCGCGCGCGTGATCGTGGTCGGGCCGCCGCATTCCGGAGCCGATGCGGACGTGGTCGTGCGCGAGGATCCGCCGTTCTCCGGG
>JAGQTL010000100.1 GCA_020439035.1 Leucobacter sp.
CGGTGCGGGAACAGGTTGAAGCGCTGGAACACCATGCCGGTGAGCTGACGCGAGTGCGCGATCGCCTTCGGGCTCGCCGCGATCAGCCGGCTACCGCGGCGCTCGGCGCCGACGAGCTCGCCGTCGATCATGATGATGCCCGCATCGGCGACCTCGAGCCGGTTCACGCAGCGCAGCAGGGTGGTCTTGCCCGATCCCGACGGCCCGAGCAAGCACGTCACCGATCCCGACTCGACCGTGAGCGAGATGTCCTTCAGCACCGTATGCCCGTGGAACGACTTCTGCAGCCCCCGGATCTCGACCATGGTCGCACTCATTTCGCAGCCCCTTCGCTCGCGGTCTGTCGCTTCTGCTTCACCGGGCGCGGTTGGAACCCGCGGCCGTAGCGCCGCTCGATCCTCGTCTGCACGGCGGTGAGCAGCGAGGTGAGCACGAGGTACCAGGCGCAGGCAACGAGCAGCAGCGGGATGGTCTGGTAGTTCAGCGCGTAGATGATCTGCGCCGAGTACAGCAGGTCGGAGATCGCGAGCACGCTCACGAGCGACGTGCCCTTCAGCATCGAGATCACCTCGTTGCCGGTCGGCGGGATCACCACGCGCATGGCCTGCGGCAGGATCACGCGCCGCATGAGCTTGCCCTCGGTCATGCCGAGCGCGTGGCCCGCGTCGCGCTGGCCCGGGTCGACCGACATGATGCCGCTCCGGATGATCTCAGCCATGTAGGCCGCCTCGTTGAGCGAGAGGCCGAGGATGGCGGCGGTCAGTGGGGTGATCAGCACGTTCGCAGAACCGAGTTCGATGCTCGGCCCGCCGAAGGGCAGGCCCAGCGCGATCACCGGGTAGAGCGCCGCGATGTTGTACCAGAAGATGAGTTGCACGAGCTGCGGGGTGCCGCGGAAGAACCAGATGTAGCCGCGGGCCAGCAGCGAGAATGTCGGGTTGGCCGAGAGCCGCATGACCGCGAGCACGACACCGAGCACCACGCCGATGACCATCGCGATCACGGTGAGCGCGACCGTGAGTCCGGCGCCCGCGAGGATCTGCGGGTGGAACAGGTACTCGAGCACGATGCCCCAGCGGAAGCGCTCATTCGTCGCAACGTCCCAGAGGAGCCCGGCGAGCAGCACGAGCACGACCACGGTGCCCGCGATCGGAAGCACGCGCTTGCGCGGCTGGATGGTGAGCGAGGTCAGCACCGACTGGATCTCGGTGGGCGTATCCGCACCGCGCGTGCCGGCGGTCGCGGTGGCTGCGGCGTGCACGGGCTGCGCGCCGCGCGTCGAATCACTGGGGCACATTGACGTTCGCCTCCGTGATCGCCATCGACCCGACGCCGTAGCTCTCGAGCACGGCGCGGTACTCGTCCGTCGTCAGAATGTGATCCATCGCGGCCTTGACCGCGTCCAGCAGGCCGGTGCCCCGCCCGATGCCGATGCCGACCGGGGCGAGATCGCGCTCGCCCACGACTTCGATGCCGGGATTCTGCGTGGCCGCATACGCGAGGATCGGGCCGTCGGCGTAGACCGCGTCGCTGCGGCCGCTTGTGAGCGAGCCCATCGCCTGCGCGGTGTCCTGGAACTGCTGGATCGAGAGCGGATCGGATCCAGCCGCGGTGCACGCGTCATTCAGCACCGGGACGTTGACCGTGAGCTGGTAGGAGCCCGTGAGCACGCCGACCTTCTTGCCGCACAGCTGGTCGAACCCCAACTGCTGCGGGTTGCCCGACTGCACGACGAGCCCGTCGCCCATCGCCAGGTACTCGACGAAGTCGAGCACCTGCATCCGCTCTTCGGTGGGCGTCATCGACGAGACCGTCAGGTCGTAGCGATCGGCCTCGATGCCGGGGATGATCGAGTCGAAGTTCGCGACCTCGATCTGCAGCTCCAACCCGAGCGCGCCGGCGACGAGGCGGGCGATATCGGGGTTGATGCCCGTCATCTCCTTCGTGCCCTCGCGGTAGAACTGGGTCGGCGGCTCGTTCGTGGGGATGGCTGCGCGCAGCACCCCGGCCTCCGCGATGCGCTCGGGGAGCAGCTCGGCCGCGGGCTCATAGCGGTCCATCGTGGGGTCTGTCGCATCGTGCGAGGCGGCGCCGCTGCCGCCTTCCGCCGAGGCGGTGCCGGCATCGGGGCTGCACGCCGAGACGCCGAGGGTCAGCACTGCTGCGCCGAGCAGTGCGATCATCCGTGAAGGTGTTGCCAGTCGCATCCTTGCCTACTTTCTGTGGTGGAATTCCAGTGTCGGCGAGGAGCCACGCCCGTCATATGTGAAGTGTTCCGAAGAAACTCGTATTTGCTTAGACTTTTCTCCATGTCGACTCCCGACGCCGCCCGCGCTGCTCATGTCGCTCACGACGCTCACGCCGCTGCGCCGAGCGTCGCCGACGTGCTCGCCCGGCTCCCCGGCTCCGTCCGAGCCGCGCTGCCCGAACAGGCGTCTGCCCTCGCGTCGCGCCCGTTCGATGGCGTACGGCTGTGGCGCGAACACCTCGCACCCGAAGCGCTCCGAGACGCCCTGCTGCTCGTCCCGGGCCGGATCGATGCGGCGCTCCTCGAGGAGCTCGAACAGGCAATCGAGGCGCACGAGGCTGCGGCGATCCTTCTGCCGGATGACGCCGCCGCGCTCATCGCGGAGCGCGGCGGCGCGCTCGCCTCGCGCGCGCTGCTCGTCACCCCCGAGGTCGACTGGATCGACCTGGCGGCCCTGCTGCGCTCGCTCGGCGCAGCAGGCCTTGCGCGCGAGACCGCCGGGCTGCGCACGGGCGACCTGTTCGCGCTCGCGCAGGCGTTCGCGACGCTGGCGGGCGGCGCCATCAGCATCGTCGACGCCGCCGGCCGAATCGTCGGCTACTCGACGCTGCCGAACCAGGAGATCGATGAGGTGCGCCGGCAGAGCACGCTGACCCTGCGCGAAGAGGCGTCGCCGCGCCTCGACGACGAATACCGACTCCTGGCTCGTTCGGCCGCCGCGCAGTGGTTCCCGGGTCGCGGCGCCAACTTCTCCCGCGCCGCGCTGCCCGTGCGCGCTCAGGGCGAGCTCCTCGGCAGCGTGTGGCTCATCGTCACCGACGACGCGGGCGCCGCCAAGGCGCTCGAGTTCCTCGATTCCGTAGCGGGCCTCGCCGCGCATCACATGCTCGAGGCCCGCGAGTCTGCGTCGGCCGAAACGCAGCGCGACGCCGACCTGCTGCGCACGCTCTTGACGGACGAGACGTTCCGGCCGATCGCATTCGCCGAGCTCGGCATGCGCGCCGGCACGGATTACCGGGCCGTGGCGTTCATCGTGCTCGACGACCGCGAGGCGAACCCGGTGCTCGACGCCTGGCGTCAGCTGCACCACATCTCGCTGACCGCGCGCAGCATCTTCGGCTGGTGCCGCGCGGCGATCATCGGCGACCAGGTCATCTGCATGATCCCCGACGCCGGCGACGACGTGGTGGAATCGTTCGCGGGTCGCGTGCTCGACGCCACCCGTCTCGACACCTGGGCCGGCATCGGCTCCCCCGGCACTGACGCGACCGGCGCCGCCGCGTCGCTGCGCGAGGCGATGGCCGTGGTCGCCCTGCTGCGCACGACCGGGCGGGTGCGCATGCGCGTCGCCACCCTCGGTGCCGTGCGAGAGCTGCTGAGCCTGAGCCGGCTTCTCGAGCATCTCGACGGCGTGGACGTCTCCGAAGATGACCCGGCCGCCCGCCTGCGCACGTACGACGAGACGTTCGGCACCGAGCTGACCGCCACGCTGACCGCCTTCCTCGACAACCTCGGCAACGTGCAGCGCACGGCCTCGGAGCTGCACGTGCACACGAATACCGTGAGGTACCGCCTCGAGCGCATCGCGCAGCTGGGCATCGACCTCGATGCGCCCCACGTCCGGCTCTGGCTCTGGCTCCGGCTCTTCGCGCGGTAGGCCGGCAGCCAAGATATTTATTGCACTGAGTGCATTACTCCAGGAATGATGGTCCTTGTGAATCGCAACGCTGAGCGCAGTCAAGACTCCCGACGCCCTGAGACCGTGGCCGCCGATCCCGCCACCGACCACGCAGCCGATCCCGCCGCCGATCCCGTCGTCCTCCCGGCGACCCCCGCAGCGCACGAGCGCGGACGCGCCCGCGTGATGCTCTACGCGGTCCTCTTCTTCGGCGTCATCGCGCTCAACGCGGCCCTCTTCGTCTGGGGGCTGTTCGTCGGCTGGTGGCAGCCGCAGGCGGAGAGTCTGCAGGTGATCGCCGCGATTTCGCAGCTGAACCTCCTGTTCTCGATCCTCCCCCGGCAGCACTGGATGGTGAACTTCATCTCGTGGGCCGCGACCCGCGCCCCGACGTCGTGGCCATTGCGGCTGCGCTGGCGCCTCGCCCAGTACTACCACGTCGGGGGCCTGCATATCGGCGGCGCGATCTCGGGCACGCTCTGGTACGTGCTCTACGTCGTGCTGCTCGCCCCGGCGTGGGCCGACGGCGTTGCGGGCTACGACGATACCTCCGTGGCGCTCGCTCTCCTCATCGTGCTCGCCCTGATCACCATCTGCGTGCTCGCGATGCCGGGCATGCGCACGCGGAGGCACAACCTCTTCGAGGCGTCGCACCGCTTCGGCACCTGGCTCGTGCTCCTGCTCGCCTGGGTCAACGCGCTCGTGCTCGCCAAGCTGCAAACTCCCGAGACCAGCTTCGGCGAGGCGCTCCTCACCTCCCCGATCTTCTGGATGCTCGTCGTCTCGACGCTGCTCGCCGCCTGGTCGTGGACGCTGCTGCGGCGGGTCCCGATCACGGTCGAGCGCCCGTCGGGCCACGCCGCCGTCGTGCGCCTCGGCCACGGCAAGGTGCCACCGGTCGGCACGACCCGGGCGATCAGCCGCAACCCGCTGTTCGGGTGGCACCCCTTCGCCTGCGTGCCGGCCGCAGCGGGCGAGCCGGGCTACCGCATGGTGGTCTCGCGCGCCGGCGACTGGACCTCCGCGTTCATCGACGAGCCGCCCACCCACGTCTGGGTGCGCGGCATCCCCACCGTGGGCGTGGCGAACGCGAAGCGGCTGTTCACCCGCGTGCTCTACGTGGCCACGGGCAGCGGGGTCGGCCCCGTGCTCGGGCATCTCCTCACCGACACCCAGGGCGCGCGCCTCGTCTGGGTGACGAAGGATCCGCACGCCACCTACGGCGACGATCTCGTCGGCGAGATCGAGCGCGCGCAGCCCGAAGCGGTGATCTGGAACACCACGCAGCAGGGCAAGCCCGATGTCTTCGACGTCGCCTACGAGGCGTTCCAGGCGTCGGGGGCCGACGCGGTGATCTGCGTCGCCAACAAGGTCGTCACCGACCGCGTGGTGGGCGAGTTCGAACGCCGCGGCATCCCCGCATTCGGCCCGATCTGGGATTCCTGAGCCGGCGCGCCAAGCTCAGCGCGCGGAGCGGCGGGCGCGCGGAGCGGCGTAACGACCGCCGAGCCGTGCGTCGCCGGAGTCAGGGAATCGGTACGGGCGTGATGCCGAACTGCGCGAGCCCGGCCGCTCCCCCGTCGGCCGCGGTGAGCACCCAGATGCCGTCGGCGTGCACCGCGACCGAGTGCTCCCACTGCGCGCTCAGCGAGCCGTCGGCCATCGTCACCGTCCAGTCGTCGGCCTCGACGATCGTGTCGATGCCGCCCGCCGAGATGATCGGCTCGATCGCGACGACCAGGCCCGGCTTCACCTCCGGGCCCCGGCGCCCCACGGGCACGTTGAACACCGGCGGATCCTCGTGCATCCGTCGGCCGATGCCGTGCCCGATGTAGTCCTCGAGGATGCCGTAGTCGCTGTTGGCCCGCACGTACGCCGCCACGGCCTCGCCGATCTCGTTCAGATGCGAGGCGGTGGCGAGCCGAGCGATCCCGTGCCACATGGCCTGCTCGGTCACGCTGCTGAGCCGCGTGACCGCTTCGGTGCGCTCGGGGCGCGCCGGATCGGGCAGAGCCACGGTGATGGCCGCATCGCTGTGCCAGCCATCGATCACCGCGCCCACGTCGAGCGCCACGATATCGCCCGCCTCGAGCGGGCGATCGGTCGGGATGCCGTGCACCACGTGCTCGTTCACGTTCGCGCAGATCGTGTGCCGGTAGCCCGGCTCGAGCATGAAGTTGGGTGCGCCGCCGGCGGCGCGGATCGCAGCCTCGGCGATCGCGTCGAGTTCGAGCGGGGTCACGCCCGGCCGCGTGGCCGCGGCAAGCGCCTCGAGCGCCGCGACCGCAGCGGCGCCGGGTGCCCGCATCAGGCGCAGCTGCGCCGGAGACTTGTAGATGGAACGGCGGAGCAACCCTCGGCTCATGTCGGCTGCTACGCCTCCAGCTTCGCGTCGAGCGCCGTGGCGATGCGCTCGGACACCTCGTCGACCGAGCCGAGGCCGTCCACGGTGACGAGGATGCCGCGCGCCTCGAACAGGTCGATGAGGGGTGCGGTCTGCGCGGCATAGACGTCTTGCCGGTGACGGATCACGTCTTCGGTGTCGTCCACGCGCCCCTCGACCTCGGCGCGCTTGAGCAGCCGCTGGACCACGACGTCGGTGTCGACCTCGAGCAGCACGACGGCGTCGAGCGTGCGCGCGTCGGCCTCGAGCACGCGGTCGAGCGCGTGCACCTGGTCGACCGTCCGCGGGTAGCCGTCGAGCAGGAAGCCGCCCGCGACATCGTCGCGGCGCAGGCGATCCGCCACGATCTCGTTGGTGAGATCGTCGGGCACCAGCTTGCCCGTCTCGATCAGCGCGGAGACGCGTTGGCCGAGCGGCGTACCCGCCGTAATGTTGGCGCGGAAGATGTCGCCGGTCGAGATCCACGGCACCCCGTAGCGCTCGACGATGCGTGCGGCCTGGGTGCCCTTGCCCGCGCCGGGCGGGCCGATGATGAGCAGGCGGGCCTGATGATTCTCTGTCACTTGAGCAGTCCTTCGTAATGACGCTGCTGGAGTTGCGCGTCGATCTGCTTCACCGTTTCGAGGCCGACGCCGACGATGATGAGGATCGAGGCGCCGCCGAACGGGAAGTTCTGGTTGGCCTGCACCGTCGCCAGGGCGATCAGCGGGATCAGGGCGACCAGGCCCAGGTACAGCGAACCGGGGAACGTGATGCGGGTGAGCACGTAGTCGAGGTACTCGGCGGTCGGGCGACCGGCACGGATGCCGGGGATGAACCCGCCGTACTTCTTCATGTTGTCCGCGAC
>JAGQTL010000101.1 GCA_020439035.1 Leucobacter sp.
GGGTCGTCGCCGCGCACCCGGTCGCCTACGGCCAGTGCCGCGCGTGGCTCGACGACCAGGTGCCGCGGCACCGGCACCTGCCGGCGACCTCGAACGTGCAGGCCGCCGCCGACCTGTTCGACCCCGAGAAGGGCGTGAGCGCGGCGATCGCCCCGCCCGGCATCGAGGAGCACTACGACGTCGAGGTGCTGGCCGAGGGCATCGCCGAGAACCCCGACGCGGTCACGCGCTTCGCGCTCGTCAGCCGCAACGCCCCGGTCGGGCAGCCGACGGGCGCCGACAAGACGAGCCTCATCGTCGAGCTGCCCGAGGATCGCGCGGGCGCGCTGCTCGAACTGCTCGAGCAGTTCGCCACACGCGGGGTCAACCTGACGCTCCTCGCCTCGCGCCCGATCGGCGACCGCATGGGCCGGTACCGCTTCGTCATCGACGCCGAGGGCCACGTGCGCGACGAGCGGGTGGCCGACGCGCTCCTCGGTATCAAGCGCTTCAGCCCCAACGTGGTGTTCCTCGGCTCGTACCCGCGCGCCGACCGCATCGCGGCGACCACGCACGACGTGCACGACGACGACCGTTTCCGCGACGCCCGAGACTGGCTTCGCGATGTGATCACCGGGGCGCGCTGAGCCGCGCGTCTCACTCGGCGCCCGCTCGGGCACCCGCTGCGGCGCCCGCAGAGCGTGGCACCGTCAGCCGCCGACCGGGGCCCATTCGGGCAGCACGCGCACGATCAGCGCGCCGGGGTCGACGCTGCCGCGGGCGCCGAGCGCCAGCCCGAAGTCGTCGCCGTCGAGCTGGATCGGCTCGGGCTCCGGCACGCGCAGCGTGTAGTCGGCCGCGCGGAGGTAGGTGACGTTCCGGGTGTCGTGCACGAGGTCGATCACGCGGCGGCCGACACGAGACTTGCGCAGCACGCCGTTCTCCCAGCCGATCTTGTTCCAGATGCGCAGCCACGAGAACGCGCCGCGGGGCAGGAGCGCCACGACGTCGAGCAACCCGTCGTCGATCCGCGCATCGGGGATCAGCAGCACGCCGCCGGGCAGCAGCCCGCAGTTGCCGATCATTACCGTGTACACGCGGCTCGTGTGCTCGGGGGCGCCGTCGACCGAATAGCGGATCCGCAGGGGCGCATCCTTCACCATCGTGCGCACGCCGGCATCGACGTAGGCGAGCCAGCCCACCGCCTTCTTCAGCTTCGAGCTGGTCGCGGTGATGGCCCGGGCGTCGAGGCCCATACCGGCGAGCACGAGGAAGACGTGCTCGTGGTCGATCGTCCCCGGGGCGGATCCGGCTCGGCCGGTTCCCGCCGGATCAGCGGGCCGTGTGATCGTGATGATGCCGAGATCGATAGGGCGGTTGCGGCCGATGAAGGCGGCGCGCACCGCCGCGTCGGCGTCGGCGAGCGGCATGCCGAGGTTGCGCGCGAGCAGATTGCCCGTGCCCTGCGGTACGACCGCGAGCGGCACGGAGGTGCCGCGCAGAGCTTCGGCCGCCGCGCGCACCGTGCCGTCGCCGCCCGAGGCGAGGATCACCCCGGCGCCCTCGGCCAGGGCCCGGCGTACCGCGGCCACGCCTGCGTCGTCCTCATCCGTCTCGTACCAGCGCGTCGGGGCCCAGCCGGTCCGCGCCTCGTATCGGCGCACGGCGTCGCGCAGCGCCTCGAGGTCGGTCTTCAGCGGGTGGTACACCACGGCGGCGCAGGGCTGCGGGCTGGCGGGGGCGTCGGCCATGCTCCTACGTTACCGCCGCCGGGGAAGGGGCGCGCAGCGCGGGCGCGCAGCGCGGGGCAGCAGCGCGCCGGCAGCGCAGGTACGCAGCGCGTACCCGCAGCGCACGCACGCAGGCACCCGCCAGGCGGCCCCGGATAGACTGGGCGGGTGATCGATCCCGCCCTGCTCCGCACCGACCCCGATGCCATCAAGCGCTCGCAGCGAGCGCGGGGCAATGACGAATCGATCGTCGACGACGCGGTGGCGGCCGACGAGGCGCGCCGGAGCGCGCTCGGCGCGTTCGAGGCGCTGCGCGCCGAGCAGACCGAGTACGGCAAGCAGGTCAAGGCGGCGCCGAAGGACGAGAAGCCTGCGCTGATCGCGCGCGCGCAGGAACTCGCCGCACAGGTGAAGGCCGCGGAGGCCCGCGTGCGCGAGGCGGAGGCCGCCTTCGAGCAGGCTGCCCTGCGCATCGAGAATCTCGTGATCGACGGCGTGCCGCACGGCGGCGAGGAGAACTTCGTCACCCTGCGCACGCACGGCGAGATCCCGAGCTTCGACTTCGAGGCCCGCGACCACCTCGAACTCGGCGAACTGCTCGGCGCCATCGACATGCAGCGCGGGGCCAAGGTCTCGGGCGCGCGCTTCTACTTCTTGCGCGGCGTGGGCGCCCGGCTCGAGATCGCACTCATGAACCTCGCGCTCGATCGCGCGCTGAGCCACGGCTTCACCCCGCTCATCACCCCGACGCTCGTGAAGCCCGAGATCATGCAGGGCACCGGGTTCCTCGGCGAGCACGCCGACGAGGTCTACCACCTGCCAGCGCAGGATCTGTTCCTCACCGGCACGAGCGAGGTCGCGCTGGCCGGCTTCCACGCCGACGAGATCCTCGATCTCAGTGCCGGGCCGCTGCGCTACGCGGGCTGGTCCACCTGCTACCGCAGTGAGGCCGGATCGCACGGCAAGGACACGCGCGGCATCCTGCGCGTGCACCAGTTCAACAAGCTCGAGATGTTCGTCTACGCGGATCCGGCCGACGCCGAGGCCGAGCACGAGCGGCTCGTCGCGTGGCAGGAGGAGATGCTCTCGGCGCTCGGCCTCAGCTATCGCGTGATCGACGTGGCGGCGGGTGACCTCGGGTCGAGCGCGGCGCGCAAGTTCGACATCGAAGCCTGGATCCCGACCCAGGGCACGTACCGCGAGCTCACCTCGACCTCGAACTGCACCACGTTCCAGGCGCGGCGCCTCGCCACGCGTTTCCGCGACGATTCGGGCAAGAGCCGCGCGGTCGCCACGCTCAACGGCACGCTCGCGACGAC
>JAGQTL010000102.1:0-340 GCA_020439035.1 Leucobacter sp.
CGCGGCGGGGGCGGATGCCGCGGCGGCGCTGCCGATGCGCGCGAGCACGCCGCCCACCTGCACGGTCTCGTCCTCCTGCACCAGGATCTGCTGCAGCACGCCCGCGATCGGCGAGGGCACCTCGGTATCGACCTTGTCGGTGGAAACCTCGAGCAGCGGCTCATCGACTTCGACCGAATCTCCGACGTTCTTCATCCACCGGGTCACCGTGCCCTCGGTGATGCTCTCGCCGAGCGAGGGGAGCACCACGTCTTGAGCGTCGTCCGCGTTCGCACTGGCCGCGGCCGGTGCCGCAGCAGGAGCGGGCGTCTCAGCTGCCGCCGGTGCCGCCGGTGCCTGC
>JAGQTL010000102.1:499-4227 GCA_020439035.1 Leucobacter sp.
CGGTGGAGACCTCGAGCAGCGGCTCATCGACCTCGACACGGTCGCCGACATTCTTGAGCCAGCGGGTCACCGTGCCTTCGGTCACGCTCTCGCCGAGTGCGGGGAGCACTACCGATTCACTCATCGCTTTTTCTCCGATCGTTCCTGTGTTGCGTGTGTCTGCACGGCGTGTCAGATGGCGTGCAGGGGCTTGCCGGCGAGCTTGAGCATGGTCTCGCCGATGGTCTCGTTCTGGGTGGGGTGGCCATGGACGAAGGGAGCGACATCCTCGGGGTAGGCCTCCCAGTTCACGATCAGCTGCGCCTCGCCGACCAGCTCACCGACGCGTGCGCCGATCATGTGCACGCCGAGCACCGGGCCGTCGTTGAGACGGACGGCCTTGACCGAGCCTGCCGTGCCGAGAATCGAGCTCTTTGCGTTCCCGGCCAGGTTGTACTCGTACGACGTGATGTTCTCGGCGCCGTACTTCTCGGCGGCCTTCGCCTCCGTGAGCCCCACCGACGCCACTTCGGGATCGCAGTAGGTCACCTTGGGGATGTTCGCGTCCTCGACCACGACCGGACCCAGCCCGGCGAGCTCCTCGGCAAGGAAGATGCCCTGCTGGTAGCCGCGGTGCGCGAGCTGAAGTCCCGGCACGATGTCGCCGACGGCATAGACGCCCGGAACG
Organism: Leucobacter sp.; assembly: GCA_020439035.1. GTDB lineage: Bacteria > Actinomycetota > Actinomycetes > Actinomycetales > Microbacteriaceae > Leucobacter. Next base: position 1,167 of record JAGQTL010000102.1, read on the forward strand.
TTGGTGGCCAGGCGCTCGTTCGTGAGCACGAACCCGCGATCCATCTCGATGCCGACCTCTTCGAACCCGAGACCCTGGGTCGCGGGCCCGCGACCGACCGCGACGAGGAGGTAGTCGGCCGAGTACTCCGTGCCGTTTTCGAGCGTGACGGTCACGCCGCTGTCGGTCTGCGTCGCCGACTGGAACCGTACGCCGAGCGAGAAGTCGATGCCGCGCTTGCGGAACGCGCGCTCCAGCTGCTTCGAGATCGATTCCTCTTCGTTCGGCACGAGGTGGGGGAGCGCCTCCACGATCGTGACGTCGACCCCGAACGAGCGCCAGACGCTCGCGAACTCGACACCGATCACTCCGCCGCCGAGAATGATGACCTTGTTCGGCACCTCCGCCAGTTCGAGCGCCTCTTCGCTCGTGATGATCCGTCCGCCGATGCTGAGGCCCGGAAGGGAACGGGAATACGAGCCGGTCGCGAGGACTATATGCGTGCCGGTGATGCGGTCGGAGCCCACCTGCACGGTGTCCGGCGAGACGAGGCGTCCCTCACCCGCGATCACGGTGATGCCGTTGGCCTTCAGGAGCCCCTGCAGCCCCTTGAACTTGCCGTCGATCAGTTTGTCCTTGAACCCGAGCACCCCGGCGATGTCGATGCCGGCGACGCTCGACTGGATGCCGTAGGCGGCGCCCTCGCGCGCGACATCGGCGATCTCCGCGGAGTGGAGCAGCGCCTTCGTCGGCACGCAACCGCGGTGCAGGCAGGTGCCCCCCAGCTTGTCCTTCTCGATCAGGGCCACGTCGAACCCGAGCTGCTTCGCTCGGAGGGCGGTCGCGTACCCCGCGCTTCCGCCACCGAGTACAACGATGTCAAACTTCTGATCGGCCAAGTGGGATCTCCTTGTGTAATGCGGTCGAGCTTGCGCTCGGTGTTGCGCGTACCAATGTGATCGGCCGGTGGGCCGAACGGACCGTCTCAAGCCTACTACTCGAAACGTACGTGCAACTCGATACCGGTCTTCGCGGTTTCGCTGAGGGCGTGACCGCCGCGCCGCGAAACCCGGGATCGGCTCCCTAGGATGGAAGCGTGGCAGAGCGGATCATCGAGAGCGTGGACGGCGAGTTGCGGGCGCGTGTGCCCAAAGGCCTTCCGCTGCTCGTGGTGCTCGGCGGCACGAGCGACGCCGGAGGGGTGATCTCGCAGCTCGGTGAGTACCTCTGGGAGCGGTGCGGCATGGACGAGATCCTGCGGTTCGATCCGGATCTGCTGCTCGACTACCGGTCGCGGCGGCCGCTCATCACGTTCGACGAAGATCACTTCACGGACTACGAGCCCGAGACGCTTGCGCTCTATCTCGCGCATGACGAGCTCGGTGCGCCGTTCCTCGTGCTGCACGGCTTCGAGCCCGATTTCCGCTGGGGGCAGTTCATCGATCAGATCCTGCTCCTCGTCGATGAGTTCGACGTCTCGGTGACGACGTGGAGCCACGCGATCCCGATGCCGGTTCCGCATACGCGACCGATCCGCGCGACCGTGAGCGGAACACGAGAGGATCTGATCGAGGCGCGTTCGGTGTGGAAGCCGACGAGCAAGCTGCCGGCCTCCCTGACCCATGTGCTCGAGTACCGTTTGCAGCAGTTGGGCGAGGATGTCGTGGGTTTCGCGCTCCTCGTGCCCCACTACCTCTCGAACACCGATTTCCCCGATGCCCTGCTGACCTCGCTCGACGGCATCATGGCGGCGACGGGGCTCCTGTTCGCAACCGATCCGGTGCGCGACGCGAACCGCGAATACCTCGAGCAGGTGGAGCGGCAGATCTCGGAGAACGCGGAGTCCGTCGACATGCTACGGGGCCTCGAGGCGCGGTACGACGCGTACATGGAGGATCAGACTCCGCCTTCGCCTCTGGTCGGGGAGGACGGCTCGCTGCCGACCGCCGACCAGCTGGCGAGCGAGCTCGAGCGGTTCCTCGCGCAGCAGCGCGACGGGGGCGCCCACGGCTCGGGCGATTCGCCGACTCCCGGCCCATAATGTATTCTCTTGGCCATTCCGCGCTCTCGACTCGTGCTAAAATTGCTGCGGTAACCCGTTCGACCCCGTCGTCATTCCCCTACCGGGAATGCGCGGGGCTTGACACGGGTTTTCACCGTATGCGCTGGTTTTCCGTCTCGTGAGCGGAAGCGCACCTCAGCGAGACAGCTGATACCGATCGAAGAGAGGCGGCCGCGTGGCGACTGCAACCAAGGCGAAGACTGCTGCGAACGTTTCGGCCGAGGCCGACGAGGCCGCACCGGCGAAGAAGACTCCCGCCAAGGCTGCCGGGGCGTCGGCCGCGAAGAAGGCGCCGGCGAAGAAGGCCGCAGCGGAGAAGACCGCGGTTGAGAAGGCGCCTGCGAAGAAGGCTCCCGCGAAGAAGGCGGCGGCTGAGAAGGCGCCCGCGAAGAAGGCCGCAGCGGAAAAGACCGCGGTTGAGAAGGCCCCCACCAAGAAGACAGCGGCCAAGAAGGCGCCCGCCAAGAAGGCGTCGGCCAAGAAGGCCGTCGAGGACGTGGAGGCACCCGAACTCGTTGAGGACGAGGCGGTCGAAACGAGCGAGCCCGACGAGGAGACGGCCGCCGCCGCGCACCTGGAGCCGTTGCCGACCGGCGCGATCGTGCTGAAGGCGGGCGACGAGGAGGACGTGCCCACGGTCACGACCGCGATTCCCGGCGCCACGGCCGACCCGGTCAAGGACTACCTGAAGCAGATCGGCAAGGTCGCGCTGCTGAACGCGGCGGAAGAGGTCGAACTCGCCATGCGCATCGAGGCGGGCCTGTTCGCGGAGGAGAAGCTCGCCACCGAGAAAAACCTGCCGAAGAAGCTCCAGCGCGAGCTGAAGTGGGTGGCCCGCGACGGCCAGCGCGCCAAGAGCCATCTGCTGGGCGCGAACCTGCGCCTCGTCGTGTCGCTCGCGAAACGCTACACGGGGCGCGGCATGCAGTTCCTCGATCTCATTCAGGAGGGCAACCTCGGTCTCATCCGCGCGGTCGAGAAGTTCGACTACACCAAGGGCTTCAAGTTCTCGACGTACGC
>JAGQTL010000103.1 GCA_020439035.1 Leucobacter sp.
TCGGTGATGTCGTCGACGAGCTTGGCCGTCATCAGTGATTCCATCAGCCCCACCAGCGCCATCGCCAGTGCGTAGGGTGCGATGACCGACAGCGTCTCGAAGGTCGGCGGCACGTTCGGGACGAACAGCTCGGGTAGGCTTCGCGGCAACTCTCCCTGATCGCCCACGGCCGGCACGTGGAGGGCGAACACTACGACGATCGCGGTGACCAGGATGATCGAGATCAACGGGGCCGGGACGATCTTGGTGAGCCTGGGCATGAACACCATGATCAGCAGGCCGAGCGCGACCAGGGGGTAGACGATCCACGGCACATCGAACAAGTGCGGCAGTTGCGCGGTGAAGATCAGGATCGCCAGGGCGTTGACGAAGCCGACCATGACGCTGCGCGGGATGAACCGCATCAGCTTCGCGACCCCGCACACCGCCAGCACGATCTGAAAGAGGCCGGCCAGCAGCACGGTGGCGATGAAATAGTCCATGCCGTAGTCGCGGACGACGGGTGCGACGACCAGGGCGATAGCTCCGGTGGCGGCGGTGATCATCGCGGGCCGGCCGCCGACGAACGCGATCGTGATCGCCATGATGAACGAAGAGAACAGGCCGACCTTCGGGTCGACGCCGGCAATGATGGAGAACGAGATCGCCTCCGGGATCAGGGCGAGTGCGACCACGAGGCCGGCAAGGGCTTCCCGGGTGAGCAGCCGCGGGCTCTTCAGGGCGGTCAGTACCGAGGGTTCGGCACGGTATCGGTTCCGGTCGTCGGCTGTGGTCGCCGTGGTCATGTATCACTCTCTGGTGCAGTCAGGTGCAGCACACGTCGTCTGCGGGGTCGAACAACCGCGACCGCGGTCATGCGCGGGGCATTCCCCGTCGATGCGGAAGAATGGATGGTCAGCGCCCTCGGCAAGAGGGCCACGACCGCCAACTCTAACGTAACGTGAGAGTTGAGAGGTAATCGGAGGGACCCAGTTCATGCCCGAAGCGGGAACGATGCACATCGGAGAGCTCGCCGAGCGTACCGAACTGTCGCAGCGCACGATCCGTCACTACGACTCCATCGGACTGCTCACGCCCTCGGCGCGTTCCGAGGGCGGGTTCCGGCTTTACACCGAGGACGATCACGCCCGCCTGATGCTGATTCGCCGTATGAAACCGCTGGGGTACTCCCTCGATGAGATGGGCGACCTGCTCCGTGCAATCGATGCCGCGGAGGGCGGTGGTGCGGTCGCGGCCGATGCGCAGCAGGCGCTGACCGATTTCCTCCACGACGCGACCGAGCGCCGTACGAAACTCGCCCGCCAGGTCGAGATGGCCGACGAGTTCATCGGGCTACTCAGCGCACACCGCACCTCTCAGCCCCCGGAGGCTGCTTCGAAACTCGGATAGGGGCGTGCAGGATCGAACGATTCTCTACGGCGACCGGGCTGCGGAATGCGACGCGGCCGCTACCGTCGGACCCAAAGGTGATTCGAACGTACGGTGCCTGCGCCATTGACAACGTGCACCCACCGGCAAATACTGAACGCACACGCACCCTACCCAAAGGAGAGTAGAGGACCATGAGCATTCAACCCGACCCTCAACAACCCCAGCAGCCGGCCCCCGCGCCCGCCGCGCCACCGGCGCCACCGGCGCCACCGGCGCCACCGGCGCCACCGGCACCTGGACAGTACGCCGCCGCACCCCCGGCAACCCCGGGCAAGGGGCTCGCCATTGCGGGGTTGATCCTCGCGATCTTCGTGCCGATCGTCGGACTGATTCTCAGTATCGTCGCAGCCGTGAAGCTGAAGAAGAACGGCGGCGGTATCGGCCTCGCAGTCGCCGGCATCATCATCGGAGGACTGTTTACGCTCGGGTGGATCATCGGTATCGTCGCGGCGATGAGCGCGGTCGGCGGCGTGGTCGCCGCCTGTGCTGAGCTGGGCCCGGGCGTCTGGGACGTGAACGGCGTCACCTACACCTGCGGTTAGGAGCAGCTCCGGCACGCGGCCGCCCAGTGCGCCGTGTCAGAATCGAGAGATGAACGTTGACACGCTCGTGCTGCTGCGTCGAGTGCGCGACCGCATGGATCGTGAGTACGCGCGGCAGCTCGATGTGGAGTCACTCGCCCGAAGCGTGAACCTGTCTTCCGGGCACCTCAGCCGCGAATTCAAGCTGGCATACGGCGAGTCGCCATACCAGTACCTGATGACCCGGCGTATCGAGCGGGCAATGGCCCTGCTGCGTCGCGGCGATATGAATGTGACGGAGGTTTGCTTCGCTGTCGGGTGCCAATCACTCGGCACGTTCTCGACGCGCTTCACCGAGCTGGTGGGGGTTTCCCCGAGCGTCTATCGGGATCAGGGAGCACCGTTTCAACCGGGGATGCTTCCGTGCATTGCGAAGCAGGTCACCAAACCGATCAGGAATCGAGAAGCCGCGAGCGCGAGTCCTGCATATCGTTGAATCATGACCATCACGATTCATTCCAGTTTCCTGCCGCACCTCGACCCCGACGCATCGCTGGCGTTCTACCGCGACGTACTCGACTTCGAGGTGCGCCTCGATGTCGGCTACGGCCCCATGCGATGGATCACGGTGGGCCCGAAGAATCAGCCGGATACCGCGATCGTGCTGCACCCGGCAGGCGTGTCGGGCAGTGCGACCGAGGAAGAGCAGCGGTTTCTCACAGAGCTCGTGGCCAAGGGCTCGTACTTCGGCATCAACCTCGCAACCGACGACCTCGACGCGACGTTCGCCGCGGTCGAGGCCAAGGGTGCCGACATTGTTCAGGAGCCGATCGAGCAGGACTACGGTGTGCGGGATGCCGCATTCCGTGATCCTGCCGGAAACCTCATCCGCATCCAGCAGTCGAAGGAGCATTGATCATGGCAGGATTCAGCGCCGAAGAACGCGACGCGATGAAGGAGCGCGCGGAGGAGCTTCGCGCGGCTCGGGGCTTGAAGGGCGCTGCGAAGGCGGCGAAGGAGTTCGAGGACTGCATCGCGGCGATCGACAAGCTCGAGGGCGTCGACAGCGAGGCCGCCACGCTGCTACACCGCGTGGTGTCGGAGGAAGCGCCGGGCTTGGCTCCCAAGACCTGGTACGGCTTCCCGACCTACGCGAAAGAGGGGAAGACGATCGTGTACTACCAGCCGTCTTCGAAGTTCAAGACTCGCTACGGGCATATCGCGTTCGCGGATGCTGCCGCGCTGGATGACGGGGACATGTGGCCGATCTCATTTGCCGTGGTCGCGGTGACGGATGCCGTCGAGCAGCGCCTGCGCGAACTCGTGCGCCGCGCCGCGGGCTGAACCGGGAGTACGATCGACGCGCGATCGACGCACGATCAACGCGCGGGGCGAGCGTTCGCTCCCGAGCGGGTCGGAGTGCCCGGCTGTCCGTATGCCGCGCTTCTCAAGCGGAGTCGTGCTCGAACGGCGGCTTGACTCGCCTGCCTCGGCCCCGGCCCCGGCGTCGGTGGTTGAAGGTACGGTGAAAAGTGACCGCTGAGGCTGCGAAGCGGCCCGAATCAGACGAAGCGTTCGAAGGATGCGTGGCGATGATCGACACAGGTGAATCGGCGTATCGGTCGCGGGTACGGGGGAGCCTGCTCGGCGGGGCGATCGGCGACGCGCTCGGTGGGCCCGTCGAGTTCTGGAATGCGCGCCGCATTCTCGACATCTGCGGCGAGGGCGGCGTGACCGAGTACCTCCCAGAGAACGTGGACGGGGTGACGCGATACGGGCTGATCACCGACGACACTCAGATGACGCTGTTCACCGTCGAAGGGCTGATCCGTGCCGGAGTTCGGACCGATCGCGGCATCGGCTTTACGGTTTCGGTGACGCATCACGCCTATGACCGTTGGCTCGACACGCAGCTCATGGGCAAGCCGGATGGGTCCCGTGACGGCTGGCTGATCAACGAGCAGTGGCTCTACGCGCGACGCGCGCCGGGCAACACGTGTCTGTCGGCTTTGATCGCGGCACGGGATGGTGGACGCCGGATTGCGCGATTCGGCGGTCGCGCCGACAACGATTCGAAGGGATGCGGCGGTGTGATGCGCAGCGCACCGTTCGGCTTCTGGCCCGCGAACTCCGACGAGAATCTCGGCTGGCAGTTCGGGAATGCCGCGCGTGCAGCGTCGTACACGCATGGGCATCCGACGGCGCAGCTCGCCTCGGGCGCTCTGGCGGCGCTCATCGGTGCGCTGTTCATGGGGGAAGAACTCGACGAGGCCTTGGCCACGATGATGCGTCACCTGCGGGCTCACGAACGGCATGAGGAGACGACGAGAGCGCTGCAGAAGGCGATCGACGTCAGTGAAGCGCCACCCAGTGTTTCGGCGGTGGAATCGCTGGGCGGCGGTTGGGTCGCCGAGGAGGCGTTGGCGATCGCCGTCTACGCCGCGCTGCAACACCCGGAACCGGAGGACATGCTCAAGGCGCTCTCGCTCGCGGTCACCCATTCAGGGGATTCGGATTCGACCGGCGCGATCTGCGGCAACATCCTCGGCGCGCTGCACGGAGAGGCAGCACTGCCGCCGCAGCTCGTGTTCGAGGTTGAAGGCCGGGGGACCATCCTCGAACTCGCGGACGACTTCATCTACGAGTTCACCCGCGGGCACGAGCTCCACGACGACTGCGGCCCGCACACGCGCTGGACCACGCGGTACCCCGGTGTGTGAATGGCGCGGCCGAAGGCGGAGCCGTTCCCTGAGTGCTGAGATGCAAGTAACGGCGGCGGCACGACCCCGCAGGGCCGCGCCACCGCCGCACGGTGAGACGCGTTCGAACTAGAACTTGTCGGGGAACTGGGCGATGATGCCGGCCGAGAGCGCGTCGGCCATCTCCATCATGTGCGAGAAGGCCTTGTCGTAGTCCTTGATCGACTTGTCGTAGTCGCCCGAGAGCAGGTCGACCGCGTAGGCCACCGTCGTGTCGATGTGGCCCTTCATCATCTCGCTCGTCGCCTCGGCGGGCCAGGCATCGGGGTTCGCGGCCGTGAGGAAGTCGGCGATCTCCTGCGCGTTCGCGTACCAGTCCTCGAGGCTCGAGTTCAGCGCGGCATCGTCGCCGTCCTTCGCCGCAGTCAGCACCGGCACCGCGAGCTGGATGTGCTCCGTCAAGAGCTCGGTCAACTTTGCGCCGGCCTCGTCACCGTAGAACCCGGCGACCGCGTTGCCGATGTCAGCCTGGTTCTGCAGCAGGCGGTCGAGCGTTGCCTGAAGGGCGTCCTGGTTGTGGAAGAAGTCCTTCACCGTGGCGTAGGTCCACTGCATGTGGTCGGCCCAGAGCGTGCGCATCGCGCCGTAGAGCGCCGCCTGCGCGCCCTGGTTCGCACTGGCTTCGGCGTGCATGCCTTCGTGCGACTGCGACTGCGCGGCCGCCGCCGGCTGCTGGGCCTCTCGAGGGGCGCGCAGCCGCTCAGGAGGCCGCCGCCCAGCAGGGCGCCGACCAGCGTGAACGTGGAGAGTGTTGCCTTCGTGTTCTTCGTGAACATGAGATTCTCCAAACAGATCGTGGTGTCAGCGGATATGGGGTTGAGACGCTGATGTGCGGTGCGAAACCGCCCTTGATCGATGCATCTGATCCGTGGGTGTCGGGCAACGGCCCGGGTCTTACCGAACCGGGGAAAGATTTTTTCGAATGCGGAAGAATCGGGCCTGGCGGTAAGGAACAGCCCTGCCGGAGACACTAAGGAGTATGGTTCAGATATCAGTGCCGCCGCGCGAGACTCGAAGGCGCGCGTGCGTGAAGGCCACACGACGCGTGAGACGTCGACATCGAAAGGACTGCACCGTGACTGGCGCGCGAGACGAGATGCCGACATCGAATGACGAGTGGATCGGACAGCTCACCGCGGAGGGTCGCACGCGCGACCGGGCGATCCGCTATTTGCGCGACCTGCTGCTGAAGGCGGCAGCCCATCAAGTGCATCGGCTCGCGCTTCATTCCGCGCTGGGGTCCGCGCGCACCGAAGAGGTGATCCACTCGGCCGCGAACGAGGCCACCGTGGCCGTGATGGCGAAGCTGCACACGTTCGAGGGGCGCAGCCGGTTCACGACCTGGGCCTTCAAATTCGGCATTCTGCACGCGAATGCGGAGGCGCGCAAAGCGCAATGGAAGGGCCGCGAGCTCGCGATCGACGAGTACGTGGATCTGCCGGCCGAGACGGCGCTCTCGCCCGACTCGGCGGCCGAGGCGAGCGACCTGCAGCGGGCGGTGGCCAGGGGCCTCGAAACAGCGCTCACGTCGCATCAGCGCAGCGTCGCGACCGCGCTGCTGCTGCACGACGTGCCCATCGACGTGTTCGCCGAGCGCACCGGAGCCACGCGCGGCGCGGTGTACAAGACCCTGCACGACGCGCGGAAACGGCTGCGCCAGTTCCTCGCGGACGAAGGATTCCTTACCGAGACCGAGATGGACGCCGTGATGACCGGAACGGAGGCATGACCATGTCGAATCGACACCCCGGAGCGCTGAACGAACACCAGGTCACGGCGCTCACGAAGAACACCGACCCGTACCTCTCGTGCGACGACTGCTTCGCGCAGGTGGACACGACCATAGAGGCGCTGCTGGGCGACGGCACGAAGATGTCGCGCGAGTTCACGGTGCACCTGAGCGGGTGCCCGGCGTGCTTCGACGAGGCGGTCGCGCTCGCCGAGCTCCTCGCACCCGGCGCCGGCCTGTCCCCGGAAGTCGCCGCCGCCGCGGTGACGGCGCAGGTCGGCGCGGTCGAGCACGCCTGACAGCAGCAGCAACGAAGCGACGGATCACCGCGCGAGGGGAGAGCCCAGAGATGAAGATCACCGCCGTACTCGGCGACATCACCGAACAGCACGTCGACGCGATCGTCAACGCCGCCAACGGGCGGATGCGCGGCGGCGGAGGGGTCGACGGCGCGATCCACCGCGCGGGCGGGATCGCGGTGCTGCAAGACTGCATCGACCGATTTCCGGACGGGCTCGCGACCGGTGACGCGGGTTGGACGACCGCAGGCAGGCTCGACGCGAAATGGGTAATCCACGCGGTCGGCCCGAACTACGCGGCGGGCCAGCGGGATCGCGGCCTGCTCGAGTCGTGCTACGTGCGCGCGCTCGAAATCGCCGACGAGCTCGGTGCCCGGAGCGTCGCGTTTCCGCTCGTCAGCGCGGGCATCTACGGATGGCCGCTCGAAGACGCGGTTCGCGTGGCGGTGCAGACGATCTCGCAGGCGAAGACCGCGGTGAACGACGTGCGCATTGTCGCGTTCAACCAGCCGCTGTTCGACCTGGTCGCGGCTGAGGTGGCAGCGACAGAACCTGCCGCTGCCGAGTCGGCCGCGCGCACCACTGACTGACCGCGGGCCCGCCCTCCCCGCTCAGGCGGCCGAGGTGTTCGGCGGCGCGTTGCGCACCGTCACGTTCATGCGGTTCCATACGTTGATCGTGGCGATGGTCATGAGCAGCTGCACGGTCTGCTCCTCGCTGAACTCGGCGCGCACCTGCGCCCAGACCTCGTCGCTCACGCCGTGCCGGCTGATGAGGGTCACCTGCTCGGTGAACGCGAGGGCCGCCCGCTGCCGCGGGGTAAACAGCTCGCCGGTCTCCTCCCACGCGGCCACGAGGTCGATCTGCCGCTGCGGGATCCCGGCCTCGCGCGCCTCCTCGACGTGCATGTCGAGGCACCAGGCGCACCCGTTCAGCTGCGACGCGCGGATGTCGACGAGGGCGATGAGCCCCTTCTCGAGTTCGCCGTTGTTGATGTACTTCTGCAGGCCGAGGACGGCCTTGTAGGCGCCGGGATCGACCTCGCTGATGTTCATGCGGAGCGTTGTGGACATGAGGGATTCTCCTCTTGAATCGTGCGTTCGAGTGAGGTGATGACGGGCGCGGGAGGTCGCGTGCCACGCCGGTGAGCCCCTGCCGGTGGCGTCCACTATTGCGAGGGGCGACCATCAACCCGAGCCCGGATCCCGGCAGCGCTGCCCGGCCGTGCCCACCTCTCACTGTACTCCCGGATCCCGTGCGGTGCGAGGGGATCCGGGGATCACGGATGCGCTACTCAGTGGCCGCCTCGTCCGGGTCGTTCTGGCTCAGCAGCACCGCGAACGCGGCCCAGAGGATCGCGAGCGGCATCGCCGTGTCCTTGCCGTTCCAGATGCTCGACTGCCACATCGCGAACCACTCCGATCCGATCACGATGAAGCCGATGAACCAGATGAGGAACCCGATGCCGTAAGTGACGTACCCGAGGCGCCGCGCGCGGTTGAAGGTCGCGGCCTCGGCGTTGCGCGCGAGGAACAGCTTGATGCCGCCCACGATGCCGCACACGGCAAAGGCCGCCTCGGCGACGATGATGCCGATGTAGCCGACGGTCCAGACCCAGGGCTCGGTGATCGCGCGCCACATGAGCGCGTTGCCCTCGAATGTGGTGTCCATGGACAGCACGTGCTTCACGAACTGGTAGTTCGAGTCGTAGTCCATGAGGTTGCCCATGAGAACGAAGAGGCCGTACAGGCCGGCGGCGAATACTGTGAATGCCTGGAGCAGGCGGAGCGGACGTTTCATTTCCTCACCTTTCGTGCAAACACCAGATCGAGACGCGGCTGCGCGTCCGTCTCGAAGGGGATCGCCTGCACGAACACCCACCCCGACGCGGCGTGCTCGCGGATGATCTCGCGGTAGTCGCGCTCGAGGCTTGTTCCGTCGCGGCGACGCTGGATCGCGACGCTGACGAATGCGTATTCGTGCATGTTCGCTCCCTCCTCGTCTCCTCAGCTTCGCCCCGTTGCCCGGTAAAGTCAACGCGCGCCCCGCGGGTCGGGCACCGCCGCATCGACGCTTCCTACAAGATTCTCACCGGTGTGAGCAGGAAGGGCCACAATGGGAGTACGCACCAGATGACCGTGTGCCACCAGTGCGTTCACTGAGAAGTGCCGCAGGATGCGGCGTGAGGAGAACAAGGAATCATGGCTGGAATGGTGATCGTCGGCGGAGGGCTCGCGGCCGAGGGTGTGGCGAAGACGCTTCGGCGCGAGAGCTATGAGGGCGAGATCACGGTGATCGCCGAGGAGCCGCACCTGCTGTACGAGCGACCGCCACTCTCGAAGGAGTTCCTCGCAGGCAAGGCGTCGGCCGACAAGGTGATCCTGCACGATCAGGCCTGGTACGACGAGCAGCGGATCACCGTCCGCACCGGAATCGCCGCGACCGCGATCAGCCCGGCCGAGCACCGCGTCACGCTCGCCGACGGCAGCACGCTCGACTACGACAAGCTCGTGCTCGCGACCGGCAGCTCGGCGCGCACGCTTCCGATCGACGGCCACGACCTCGACGGGGTGTTCACGCTGCGCACGCTCGACGACGCGACGGCGCTGCACGACGCGCTCAAGGCGGGCGACAAGAACCTGGTGCTGATCGGCTCGGGCTGGATCGGCATGGAGGTCGCGGCGAGCGCGCGGGCGCTCGGCAACACGGTGACGGTGCTCGAGCGCGGGCGCATCCCGCTCGAGCGCGCGCTCGGTGCCGAGATCGGGCGCGAGTTCGAGCGCGTGCACCTCGAGCACGGCGTCGTGTTCCGCACGGAGGCCGGCGTCGAGGCGATCGAGGGCGCGGGCGGCCGGGTGACCGGCGTGCGGGTCGACGGCGAGGTGATCCCGGCCGACCTCGTGCTCGTGGGCGTCGGCGCGGCGCCGAACACCGCGCTCGCCGAGACCGCCGGGCTCGAGGTGTCGAACGGCATCGTCACGGACGCCTCGATGCGCACGAGCGCGGCGGATGTGTTCGCGGCCGGCGACGTCGCGAGCTCGTTCCACCCCGTGCTCGGGCAGCACCTGCGCAGCGAGCACTGGCAGAACGCGAAGAGCAGCGCGAAGGTCGCGGCGCAGGCGATGCTCGGCCAGGCCGCGCAGCACGACGAGATCCCGTACTTCTACACCGACCAGTACGACCTGGGCATG
>JAGQTL010000104.1 GCA_020439035.1 Leucobacter sp.
TTCATCTTCGCCATCATCGGCGAGGAGCTGGGGCTGGTCGGAGCGCTGCTCGTGGTGCTGCTGTTCGTCGCGCTCGCCCTCGTCATGCTGCGCGCGATCGGGCAGGCGCGCGACCGCTTCGGCCGCGCCGTGATCGGGGGCGTGCTCGTGTGGATCGTGGGGCAGGCGTTCGTCAATATCGGCGTCGTGATCCAGATCTTCCCGGTGCTCGGCGTTCCGCTGCCGCTCATCAGTGCGGGAGGCACCGCGCTCGTCGCCTGCCTGCTCGCGATGGGCGTCGTGATCTCGATCGCACGGGACGGCTCCGCCTATCGCGCGGAACTCGAACGGGCGGAAGCCCGGACCGGCCGGGCGCGGAAGAACGGAGAGCGACGATGACCGTGTATCTGCTTGCGGGCGGCGGCACGGCCGGTCACGTGAATCCGTTGCTGGCGCTCGCCGACCGCATCCGGGAGGCGGAGCCCGACGCCGAGCTGATCGTGCTGGGCACGAGGGAGGGCCTCGAGTCGCGCCTCGTGCCGGAGCGCGGCTACGAACTCCAGACGATCGCGCGCCTGCCGTTCCCGCGCCGACCGGGTGCGTACGCCCTCAGGTTCCCCGCGCGCTACCGGGCGGCGGTCGCCGAGGTGGCGGAACTCATCCGCACGCGCGGCGTCGATGTCGTGGTCGGGTTCGGCGGGTACGCGGCCGCCCCGGCGTATCGCGCAGCGGGGCGCGTCGGTGTTCCGTACGTGATCCACGAGGCGAACGCGCGGCCGGGGCTCGCGAACCGCTGGGGCGCCCGCGGCACCCCCTACGTCGCGGTCGCCTTCGCGGGTACGCCGATACGCGGTCGTGGTGCGCCCGCTCGGGTGACCGGCATGCCGCTGCGACCCGAGATCGAGCGGCTGGGTGCGGCCATCGACGAGCCGCAGGCGCGGGCGGCGGCGCGCGAACACTTCGGCCTTCATCCCGACCGCCGCACGCTGCTCGTGACCGGCGGCTCGCTCGGCGCTCGGGCCCTCAACCGCGGGATCAGCGGTTCGGCGCGCGAACTGATCGATGCCGGGGCGCAGGTGCTGCACATCTGGGGCGGGCTCACGGAGCTCGAGGATCCCGGCGTCGCCGGCTACACGGTGCTGCCCTACTGCGATCGCATGGACCTCGCGCTCACCGCCTGCGACCTCGCGGTGTCGCGGGCCGGGGCCGCGACCGTCAGCGAGATCGCCGGCCTCGGCATCCCCGCGGTCTTCGTGCCCTATGCCTCGGGCAACGGCGAGCAGCGGCTGAACGCCGCGGGCGTGGTCTCGGCGGGCGGCGCCCGGCTCGTGCGAGACGGCGAGCTCACGCCCGACTGGGTGCGGGACACCCTGATCCCGCTGCTCTTCGACGCGGACCGGCTGGCGGAGATGGCGCGCCGAGCGCGCGCTGCCGGTGCGCTGGATGGCACGGCACGCCTGTACGATCTTGTTCGCGAGGCACTCGCCGCGCACGAGAAGGAGCCCCGATGATCTACCCCGACCTCGACCTCGAGATTCCCGAGCACCTGGGTCGCGTGCACTTCGTCGGGATCGGCGGTTCGGGCATGAGCGGCATCGCGCGCATGATGCACCAGGCCGGGGTTCCGGTCACGGGGTCGGACCGCAGCGCGAACTACAGCACGGAGGCCCTGGAGCGGCTCGGCATTCCCGTTGCCATCGGGCACGACGCCGCGAACGTGGGAGACGCCGACACGCTGGTCGTCACGGGGGCGCTCTGGCAGGACAACCCCGAGTACCAGTACGCGCTGGCCCATGGCCTCCCCGTGCTGCACCGCTCCCACGCGCTCGCCTGGCTCGCTCGCGGCAAACGGCTCGTGTCCGTCGCGGGCGCGCACGGCAAGACAACGTCGACCGGCATGATCGTGACCGGGCTCCTCGGCCTCGGCGCCGACCCGTCGTTCGTGAACGGCGGGATCATCGAGTCGCTGCAGGTCTCCTCGGCGCCGGGACACGACGACCTCTTCGTGATCGAGGCCGATGAGAGCGACAAGTCGTTCTTGCTCTACGACACTGCGATCGCGCTCATCACGAATGTCGACCCCGAGCATCTCGACTTTTACGGTTCCCGAGAGCACTTCATGCGCGCCTTCGTCGATTTCGCCCTGGCGGCCCAGGAGCAGGTCGTCATCTCCGCGGATGATCCGGGCGCGCTCGAGGTGCTGGCCGCATTGCGCACCAGTTCGGAGAACGCGGCGGTCGACGGCGACCCGCGAAGCCCGGTCATCCGAACCTTCGGAGCGGCTGTGGACGCCGATGTCCGTCTCGTCTCCGTCGACGACTCGGGCCCGGTCCGCTTCGAAGTCGAGGTCGACGGATCGTCCGGCGCGCGCGAACGGCACGGTGCACAGTTGCGGGTCTTCGGGCGTCACAACGCGCTCAACGCGGTGGGCGCGCTCGCCGTGCTGATCGGGCTCGGCTACGAACCGGGGCCGGCGCTCGCCGCGATCTCCGAGTTCGGCGGCACGAAGCGGCGGTTCGAGCTGCACGCGGAGATCGGCGGGGTGCGGGTCTACGACGACTACGCTCATCACCCGACCGAGGTCGCCGCGCTGCTCGATTCGGCCCGTGCGGTCGTGGGGGACGGCCGGCTGGTCGCGATCCACCAGCCGCACCTCTTCAGCCGGACGAGCCTGTTCCACCGCGAATTCGCCGACGTGCTCGAGCGGGGCGCGGATCACACGGTCGTGCTCGCGGTCGACGGAGCGCGCGAGGATCCGGTGCCGGGCGTGACCGGTGCGCTCGTCGCCGACGACTTCCGCGACGCCTCGAGGGTCGCGTACATCGATGACTGGCAGCGTGCGGCCGATTACCTGGCCGAGATCGCGCGGCCGGGCGACGTCATGGTCACGATGAGCTGCGGCACGGTCTACCAGATCATCCCGCAGGTGCTCCAGGCGCTGCGGTCGCGTTTCGAGGCGCCGGGGGCGGTAGACGTCGAGGCTCCGGCCGATCCTCCCGAGGCCGAGTGAAGCGGCCGGGCGGCTTCGACCGAGGGGCCGGTGACGAGGCGCAGTGGGAGAGGGCCCGCCGCCCCGTCGGCGACGGGGCCCGGGTGCCGCCCGAGCCGGAATCGGCCGGGGGAGTTCCGTCGGATCCGATCCGACTGATCGGCTGGGGGCGGGGCGCGGGCCGCGCCGGTGCGGAGACCGATGCCGCCGATCGCGATCGCACCGCGGATCCGGCGACACCCGCGGAACCCGCCCCCGACGAGGGGCGGGGCGCCGGAGGCGCGGACTGCGGTGGAACCGCGGACCTCGCGACCGCGCCTCTCGTTCGCCTGGCGCGGCCGCGCAACCCGATTCGGGCCGCCAAACGCGACGTGAAGCGCGCCCGCCGTTCGGTGCGGGATCGAGAGAAGCGGGAGCAGCGCCGCTTCACCGCGCATCTGCGCCGGACCCGTCGCAACTGGCTGATCGTCGTCGGTGCGGTGCTCGGCCTCGCCGTCTTCGTGGCCGTGGGGGTCTTGAGTCCGGCCACGGCAGTCCGGGAGGTGCGGGTCGTCGGAGCGAGCGCGGTCGATGCCGAGGATCTGCGCGCCGCGCTCGCCCGCTTCGAGGGCGTGCCGCTCGTGCTCGTGAGCGACGAGGAGGTGCATCGCGCCCTCGAGCCGTTCCCGCTGATCCAGCGCTACGCGATCGAGCGGATCCCGCCGCATACGCTGCTCCTGCGGATCGAGGAGCGCGAGGCGGTGATCGCGGTGGCGCAGGGCGAACGCTTCGCGCTCCGCGACGCGGCCGGCGTGCTGGTCGACACCGTGAAGAAGCTGCCGAGCGGGGTGCCCGTCGCTCGCGGCGGCGCGATCGACCCGGGTGGTCCGGCATTCGACGCGGCGGCCCGGGTGATCCGCGATCTGCCGCGCGATATCCGTAAGAAGCTCGCCGAGGTCACCGCGAGCAGTTCGTACGACGTCGCGTTCGTGCTGAAGAACGGCACGAAGGTGGGCTGGGGGGACGCGAGCGAGACGCAGCGCAAGGCCGTCGTGCTCCGCGCGATGCTGAAGTCGGTGAAGTCGGCCTCCCTGATCGACGTGTCCGCGCCGGACGCGCCCGTCTTCACGCAGTAGGCCGGCCGGCCGGCGATGCGCGAGCCGCCGACGATGCCGAATAATCGCGTGGCGCGCGGTGTGTCGGCGGCGGGAGGGGCGGCAATGGCCGTACGTTGGTGACTGGTAAATGTATACCCGAATACTAACTTTCAACTTGAAGTGAAGGTTGAAAGTTGAGGGGGAGGACCCAGGTGTCAGCGAACCAGAACTACCTCGCGGTGATCAA
>JAGQTL010000105.1 GCA_020439035.1 Leucobacter sp.
GCGCGGTCGATACCGACGACTGGACAAAGACCAAGCTCCCGAAGACCGGCAACGCGCGCGTGATCGACGTAGACGAGGACACGCTGAAAGTGCTCGCCTCCTACAAGGTCGCCCGCGCAGAACTCTCGTTCACGCTCGCCAAGGCCGACGCCTACATCTTCGGCGACGACAACGGGAAGCTGCGCTCACCCGACGCGATGACGAGCCGCTGGGATCGCCGCATGAAGTGGCTCACCACGAAGAACGACTCCATGCACCGCGTCACGATCAAGGGGCTGCGTCACACCCACGCGACCCTGCTGCTCGAACTCGGGGAGCACCCCAAGGTCGTACAAGAGCGTCTTGGACACTCAACGATCACCACGACGATGAACATCTACTCCCACGTCACCCCGACCATGCAGAGGTCGGCAGTAGACCGCTTCGCCGCCCATCTCGGCAAGGCTTAGCACTTTTTCTAGCACTTCCGACGCGAAAGACCCCCAACCCGAGAGATAAAATCCCATGTCAGGGGCCATTTCATTCGCGTGCGCGAAGGGGGACTTGAACCCCCACGCCCTTGCGGGCACTGGCACCTGAAGCCAGCGCGTCTGCCAATTCCGCCACTCGCGCGAGTCGTAGCGAGGCGCCAGTAGGTGCCGCACAACCCGTTCAGCTTAGCAACTAGTCGTGGCCCGACAAAACCCGCAGGTCGCCACGGACGATCGCCCCGGCCGTGCCCGCCGGCGGCGTCGGCTTGCCGATGTACTTCTGCGGCTTGATCTCGCCCCACCAGTTCCACTGCGTCTTCCGCAGCACGAGGTGCAGGTGCGGGCCCGATGTGCAGCCGGTCATGCCCGTGGTCGCGACCTGCTGGCCCGAGCGCACCTTCGTGCCGACCGTGATGCCGAGCGCCTTGCTCGAGCCCTTCTCGAGATGGTTCAAGGCCGAATAGACGACCTTGCCGTCGTACTTGTGCCGGATCACCACCGTCTGGTTCTCGCCCCGCCACCACTCGGTCGGGCAGAAGCTCGGCTTGCCCCCGCCGTCTCCGCCAACGGCCACGACGACGCCCGAGTAGGGGGCGAACGCCGGCCCGCCCTTCGTCGTGCCGAGGTCGAGGGCGTAGCCCTCGTGGTAGCCCTGCGTCACGGCTCTCGTGTCGGTCGGCCAGGCCCACAGGTTTTCGTTGCGCGGCCCGCGGAGCCCCGCGATCTTCGCCGGCGCGCTCAGCACGGCGCGTGTCTCGTAGTGCTTCTTGTTGCCGATGACCTTCACCTTCACCACGCGGCCGCGCTGGGCCTTCGTCACGGTGAACGACTTCTTCGTGGCGCCTCGGATCTTCGTGCCCGAGGCGTACCACTGGTAGGTGAACGTCGTGTTCTTCGTCCACCCCGCCTTTCCGACGATCGCCCGAAGCTTCGCGCCGACCTTCACCGTGCCCTTGACCTTCGGGGTGATGGCGGTGAGGTAGCGCAGCGACTTGATGATCTTCGACTGCTTGGTCGTCTCGACGAGTTTGATGAATCCGTCGCCGGACTGGGTGACGCGCGCGCTGATCCGCTTGCCCAGATCCTTGATCCCCGGCGTATAGCTCGCGCCCGTGGCCCCGGTGCTCTTGCCGTCGCGCAACCAGAGCACGCTCACCGTGCCGGCGCTCGGCTCGAGCGGGCCGACGGTCAGGGCCGTTCCGAACTTCTGCTCGCCGATGAGCTTCGGCTTCAGCGGCGAGAAGGTGCCGACCTCGATGGGGCCGACGGCATCGGAGAATACCGCCCCGTCGGCCACGTAGACGCCCCGTGGCGTCGCGCGCACGGTGAGGAGCGTGCCGAGGTCCTCGTACGTCGCGGTGTAGGCGGCGGCGATGGCTGCCTCCCCCTTGATCGGCACGCCGTCGCGGAACCAGCGGTACTTGTACTTCCCCTCGGCGGGCGCGACGTTCGCCGTCAGAAGGGATCCCACCGCCGGCGTGCCAGTGATCGTCACCGACTGCACGGCCGCAGCCGCGCTCGCGGCCGTCGAGGACCCGGTGAATGCCGAGAGCACGAGTGCAGCTCCGGACAGCATCGTCAGCAGGCCGCGCGCCATTCTGCCCCGTCCGGGGTGGTGAACGGGTGGGGGTGCGGCCTCCGACCTATACATAACGTTGAAGTTTAGCCTCAAGGTTGTCGGCGTGTCGAGAAATCCGGGGGCGGATCGCGGGCGGATCGCGGGCGGATCGCGGCCCCGCTGGGTGCCATCGTGCTCGCCTAGGCTGAAGCCATGGCGAAACCCGGCACTGCGGCGACTCCCGCGACGACGGCCCTGACCCGAGCGGGCATCCCGTTCGTCACGCGCGCCTACGCGCACGATCCCGCCGTGACCGAGTTCGGCCGCGAGGCCGCGGCGGCGCTCGGGGTCGATCCCGAGCGCGTGTACAAGACGCTGCTCGCCGAGGTCGACGGCGACCTCGCCGTCGCGATCGTGCCGGTCACCGGCTCCCTGGACCTCAAAGCGCTCGCCGCGGTGCTCGGCGGCAAGCGCGCGCATATGGCCGATCCCGCCGTGGCCGAGCGCAAGACCGGCTACGTCGTCGGTGGCATCAGCCCCATCGGCCAGCGCGCCCGGCTCCGCACCGTGCTCGACGACTCGGCGCAGCGCTTCGACACCGTGCTGGTCTCGGGCGGTCGCCGCGGCTTCGACATCGAGCTCGCGCCGGCCGATCTGCAGCGCGCGACGGGTGCGATCCTCGCCGACATCGGGCGCGAGTGAGGCGTGACTGCCCGAGGATCCACCCGCGCAGAGAGGCGTGGATGCGCGCCGATCCGCCCGCGAAAATGGCGTCACGAGGCGCTTCGACGTCTGGGCCTCCGGACAACGCTTTGATCCCGAATGCACAACGGCGTGGCCGCTCGGCCCGGAGACGCGGTAGGCTCAGCGCGTGAAAGCGGGTGCATCGCCCGCCACGACACAACCTGATCACCCACGAAGAAGAGGAACTGGATCGATGAAGATTCGCTATGTGATCCCCGCGCTCGCTGCTGCTGCAGCGCTCGCACTGACCGGCTGCACCAACACCGAGGGCGGTGGCGGCGGTGGCACCGATGTCTCGGGCGTTGGCGTCGACGAGGCGGCGGTCGCGCTGCTCCCCGCTGCCGTGAAGGACTCGGGCGAGCTGCGCATCGGCACCGATGCGGAGTACCCGCCGAACGAGTACAAGGACGCGAGCGGCAACCCGGTGGGCTGGGGCGTCGACCTCGCCGATGCCGTCGCCGCGAAGCTCGGCCTCACGCCGAAGTGGGAGATCCTCGGCTTCGACAGCATCATCCCGCGCATCCAGGAGGGCGCGCTCGATCTCGGTTCCTCCTCGTTCACCGACACGGTCGAGCGCCAGAAGTCGGTCGACTTCGTGAACTTCCTGAATGCCGGCAGCCAGTGGGTCGGCCAGAAGGGCTCGGACGTCGATCCCGACCACGCGTGCGGCCTGACGATCGCCGTGCAGGCGACCACGGTCCAGGAGACCGACGAACTCCCCGCGAAGTCCCAGGCTTGCGTCGACGCGGGCGAGGCCCCGATCGACATCCTGAAGTTCGACGGCCAGCCCGAGGTGACTCAGGCCGTGGTCGATGGCCGTGCCGCCGCCTTCTCGGCCGACCTCCCGGTCTCGATCGATGCCGTGAACCAGCTCTCCGACAAGCTGCAGACCGTGGGCGAGATGTTCGACGCGGCCCCCTACGGCTTCGCCACCCAGAAGGACAGCGAGATGACGAAGGCCGTGCAGGCCGCGCTGCAGTCGCTCATGGACGACGGCACCTACCTCGAGATCCTGACGAAGGCCGGCTTCGAGTCGGGCGCGCTCACCACGGCGACGATCAACGCGGGCCAGAACTAAGAAGGCAGCGCCGTAGCCATGTCTGACATGCGCACGGGGGCTGTGGGGCAGGGCGCCCCGCAGCCCCCCGCTCACGCGACGCCCCAGGCGATCGAAGCGATCAAACTGCGCCACCCCTGGCGCATGACGTTCGCCGTGGTCATCCTGGTGGTTCTCGTGCTCTTCCTCTACGACGCGGCGTTCAACCGCCCCGTGTACAAGTGGGAGATCGTCGGTCAGTACCTCTTCGATACGCGGATCCTCGAGGGCGCCTGGTACACGCTGCTGCTGACCATCTACTCGATGGTGATCGCGGTGATCCTCGGCGTCGGTCTCGCGATCATGCGGCTGTCGCCCAACCCGGTGCTCAAGTCCGTCGCGTGGGTCTACCTGTGGTTCTTCCGCGGAACCCCGGTGTACGTGCAGCTGGTGTTCTGGGGATTCCTGCCGACCATCTACAAGACGGTCACCCTCGGCATCCCCTTCACCGAGGCGATCGTCACGTGGGAGATCAAGGACCTGCTGCCCTACTTCGCGCTCGCGATCATCGGCCTCGCGCTCAACGAGGCCGCGTACCTCGCGGAGATCGTGCGCGCGGGCCTGCTCGCGGTCGACAAGGGGCAGGATGAGGCGGCGATCGCGCTTGGTCTGGGCTGGTGGCACACGATGAGCCGGGTGATCCTGCCGCAGGCGATGCGCGTGATCATCCCGCCCACGGGCAACGAGTTCATCTCGATGCTGAAGACCACCTCGCTCGTGACGGCCGTGCCGTTCACGCTCGACCTCTTCGGCCGTCAGCGCGACATTGCCGCGGTGCTCTACGAGCCGGTGCCGATGCTGATCGTCGCCTCGATCTGGTACCTCGCCGTCACCTCGCTCCTCATGGTGGGTCAGTTCTACCTCGAGCGCTACTACGCGAAGGGCGTGGGGAGCCGGCCCGAGGTGCAGAAGCCGACGGTCGAGACCGCCATGGTCACCGTGGTCGGCGTCGAGGCCGATGCGGCAACGGATGATCAGCCGGGGGGTGATCGCGCATGAGCACTGAGAACACGCCGATGGTGAAGGCCGAGGCGCTCTCGAAGGCCTACGGGTCGAACGAGGTGCTCAAGTCGATCTCGCTTGAGGTCGCGCGCGGCGAGGTGCTGTGCCTGGTGGGGCCCTCGGGCTCGGGCAAGAGCACGTTCCTGCGCTGCATCAACCACCTCGAG
>JAGQTL010000106.1 GCA_020439035.1 Leucobacter sp.
GTTCGGCAAGGGCAACGACTTCGCGGCGAAGATCACCTACTCGGCGAAGGATCCGAAGGGACACTTGAAGGCGTTCCGCACGAGCCCCGCGCTCCGCGTCGCGGTGACGGTCGACATGATCGCCACGGGCACCGACGTGAAGCCTTTGGAGTGCGTGTTCTTCATGCGCGACGTGCGCAGCGGCCTGTACTTCGAGCAGATGAAGGGGCGTGGCGCGCGCACCATCGACCCGGCGACCTTCCAGGCCGTTACTGACGACGCCGAGGTGAAGACCAGATTCGTGATCGTCGACGCGGTCGGCGTGACCGAGCATGAGTTCGTCGAGCCGCCGCTCAACCGCGAGAAGTCGATCAGCCTGCAGAAGTTGCTCAACAAGGCGGCAACACTCAACCTCACGGAGGATGAAACCGCCACCCTTGCGAGCCGTTTGACGGCGCTCGACCAGCAGCTCGCACCCGCCGAACGGACGGAACTCGACGAGGTTGCGCAGGCGGCACACACATCGATGCGCCGGGTGGTGCGGGGCCTGGTGGATGCGGTCGACCCCGCAGTGCAGGCCGCGGCCGCTGCCGCCGAACCGGATCGCGATGCAACTGAGGTCGTGCGGGATCTGCTGGATGCGGCGATCGAGCCGCTGGCGGCGAACCCCGAGTTGCGCGCGCGCATTCTCGAATTGCGGCGCGCAAAGGATCAGATGATCGATGAGGTGAGCCGCGACCAGGTGCTCGAGGCTTACGGGGTGGTGGATCCCGACAAGGCCCGCGGCGTCGTCGAGTCATGGCGGCAGTACCTCTCCGACCATCGCAGCGAGATCAGCGCAATCGAGCTCATGTACGAGGCGAAGGGGCGAGGGATCAGCTTCGCACAGGTGCAGGAGCTTGCCGACCGTATCAAACGACCGCCATATAACTGGACCGTTGACATGATCTGGAACGCGTACGTTTCGCTCGAATACGCTGGTCAAGGTAGGGCGATGGCGCAAGCCCGTCACACCGCAACGGATCTCATCTCGCTGCTGCGCCTGGAAGCCGGCGTCGACGACAAGCTCGTGCCCTACGCCGATCAGGTGAGAGCGCGTTACGAGAACTGGCTCGCGAGGCAACAGCAGGCCGGCGTGACGTTTTCCGAAACGCAGCGGTGGTGGCTCGACCGCATGATGAGTATCGTCTGCTCCTCGGCTGGGATCACCGCTGATGATCTCGACAACGCGCCCTTCGACGAACGCGGAGGCGTGGACGGCGCACTCCGCGACCTCGGCGACCGTGCAGGCGATCTGATCGAGGAACTCAATCTGGAGCTGAGCGCGTGAGCCTCACGATATCGCCAGCGGAGATTGTTGCGCGAGCTGAAAGTAGTGGTGCCCCAGGGCTCTTAGGGAAAAGTCCAAAATGGTCTCGGATCTCCCTTGGGGAGGTTGCCAAGGTCATAAATGGTGCAGCCTACCCGTCAAGCGGTTTCAATGTTGACGGCCGCGGGATGCCGCTCGTTCGTATTCGTGATGTGGGATCGAGCCAGTTGAGCACATGGTTCGACGGTGAATGGGAAGAACAGCATCTTGTTCATCGGGGTGACCTCCTCGTTGGGATGGACGGTGACTTCCGAGCTGCGCCATGGATTCACGGCGATGCACTGCTCAATCAGCGAGTGTGTCGAATCACGGTCACTGACTCGCGCTACGATCAAGACTTCCTGAGGCTTGTGCTTCAAGGCTATTTAGATGCGATTTGGGTGGAGACCTCAGCGATTACCGTTAAACACCTGTCCTCTCGGAGTATCTCAGCTATCCCGCTCCCGTTGCCGCCGTTAGAGGAGCAGCGCCGAATCGTCGCGATCCTCGAAGACCACCTCTCCCACCTCGATGCCGCGGACGCGAGTTTGATTGCTGCCACAAATCGGCTTGGAGCGTTTGAACTCGCATCGCTTGATGCCAGTTTTGGTATCAATGGAGAGTGGCAGCTGCTTGACGACGTCGTCGAAGACATTAGTGCCGGGAAGTCCTTCGGTTCATCGAATGCACCTGCCGCTAATAATGAGTGGGGCATCATTAAGGTAAGCGCAATGACGTGGGGTGAATTCCGTGCCGAGGAAAACAAGGCTGTCCCAGCTGATCGCATCGATCCCCGGTTTGAGATTCACGAAGGAGATCTTCTCGTGAGTCGCGCGAACACTGCGGATTATGTCGGCGCGAGCGTGCTCGTGGGCAAGGTTCGCCCTCGCCTACTGCTGAGCGATAAAAGTCTTCGTGTCGCACCAAAACCAGAGGTTGAAGCGAAGTGGCTGTGGCGAGCGCTGCAATCACCTTCGTCGCGACAGCAGATCACCTCTCTTGCGACGGGCACGAAGGAGTCGATGCGAAACATTACTCAAGGGTCACTTCGGCAGATCCGCTTGCCCGTGCATTCGTCTGAGGAACAGCGGCACGCAATCGAGCAACATGACAAGCTTGCCAACGCAATAGCGAAAGCAAGGAGGCAGATAGTGAATCAGCAACGCTATTCATCCGCACTCCGCCGTTCCTTGCTGGCGGCGGCATTCTCGGGCCGGCTGACCGGCTCTGCCGGAAGCATGTCGGTGGCTCGTGAGACGGTGGGGGCATGAACGGCAAGCAAGTGAAGCTCTTTCTCGTCGACGGGTCGCCGGGTGGGCTCACCACCGCTGAGATCACGAATTGGACGGGCAGCGTGGTCTCAGCACGGAGGTCCGACCTCGCCGAGCTTCTGCGCCGCGAAGAGGTCACGCGTACCGGGGTGTACTTGCTCCTCGGAGACGACGAAGACGCGATCGGCGATACCCGCTGCTACATCGGCGAGGCCGATGTCGTTGCGACGCGGCTTCGAGCTCATCTCAAAGATGAGTCCAAGGCTTTTTGGAATCAGGCGGTAGTCGTCACCTCGAAAGACACGAACCTGACGAAGTCGCACGTGAGATACTTGGAGTCGCGCCTCATCGAACTGGCGACGAAGGCGAGCCGGGTGACACTGGAGAACGGAACGAACCCGCCGCGCCCAAATCTCCCCGAGGCAGACGTCTCCGACATGGAGTATTTCATCGGGCAGTTGCAGATCGTACTACCGGTGCTGGGTGTCAACGCGATCCGCGTGCGCACAGAGCGCTCAGCTACCAGCCCGCCCACAACAGAGTCGCCAGTGTTTTCGCTGGTGCAGAAGAAGCGAGGCGTCGATGCGAGAGCGCAGCAGATCGACGGCGAGTTTATCCTGCTCGAAGGGTCGCGCGTCATCGCAGAATGGACGGGAATCGGTAAGGCCGACACGAGTCGTCGTGCGTATGACAGTTACCGCGCGCAGCACGAGGGCCTAATCGCTGATGGCTCTATCGTCGTCGAGAACGGTGTCGGCCGCACAACCCGAGACATCGTGTTTTCATCGCCCTCAACCGCCGGTGCAGTAGCGTTGGGGCGCTCCTGCAACGGCCGTCGTGAGTGGATCTCAGCAGACGGCACCTTCGATCAGTGGGAGAGCCGGGGCGTCGACGATGCTCCCTGAGCGTGGTAAGCTGAATCTAACCGTTCAGCCCGCCCAGATCCATTCTGGTGTGGGCTGGATCTCTTTCAGGGGGCATGATGAGTGAGGTCAAGCCCTTCACCAATACTGATGAGCAGCTCATGACCCTTGAGCAGCGCGGAATGCTCATTGAGCCGGACTTCGGGCAGCGCTGGCTAGCAAACGTGGGTTACTACCGACTGAGTGGGTATTGGTACCCGTACCGAGTTCTACGACAAGGTCACAGACTCGATGAGTTCGATGAGGGCACAACCTTTGCGGATGTCGCAGCACTGTACGAGTTCGATCGCAAGCTTCGAACTCTGGTGCACGATGCGGTCGAACGGATTGAAATCTCGCTGCGAGCGCACCTGAACCAGCACCTCGGATTCGTCGATCCGCTTTCATATCTCGACCCCTCCAACTTTCGTTCAGGATTCGACCACTCCCGTTGGCTGCAGACTACTTTGCGCCGGGTTGACCGCGCTCGGAACCGAAGCGAAGCCATCACGCATCACGATGCCAACTACGGTGGGTCCTTACCGATCTGGGTGCTGACCGAAGTTCTCGACTTCGCTGATGTGTCAAAGCTTTATGAGGCTTTGCCCTCCAAAATGCAGTGGTCGATAGCAGAAGAGATGGGTATCGTAGTTGAGCTGTCTGCTCTGTCGAAGAATCAAGCGCAAAAGGCGATAAAGCTCCACCCGCTCGTGCGCTGGTTTGAACACCTTGCGGTGATCCGTAACACCAGTGCACATCACGCACGGCTTTGGAATCAAACATTCACTCCCGCCGGAACAGCGGGCCTGCGAACCGATCCGAGGCTTGAAAGCTTGCCGGTTGGGCAGAGCGAACGCGCGTACGGCGCCCTGACGGTTATGGGTGCACTGTTATGTGCAGCATCACCTGGTTCTACCTGGCTCACCAAAGTGGCGCGCCTCGTAGATACCTCATTCGAAGGGCTGCACGGACGAAGCGCCCGCGAGATGGGTTTCCCTGCTGGGTGGAGATCTGACCCTTTCTGGTCAGGAAGGACAGAATGACTGAATCGCGCAGACTCGTCGACAAGCTTGACTCGTACCGCAACCTCTTGCGTGACGACGGCGTTGGCGTGCTCGACTACATCGAGCAGCTCACCTACCTGCTCTTCTTGAAGATGGCGCACGAGCGCGCGACCCGTACGCTCAAACCGCAGCAGATCGTGCCCGAAGAGTTTTCGTGGCAGAAGCTGCTCGACGCCGACGGAGCGATTCTTGAAGCCGAATACACGCGCATCTTGGCTGGTCTCTCCGCGCAGCCTGGAACGCTCGGCGTGATCTTCCGTAAAGCACAGAACCGCATCCAAGATCCGGCCAAACTCAGACGCCTCATCGTCGACCTCATCGACAAAGAGCAGTGGTCGGCAACGGGCACCGACCTGAAGGGCGATGCCTACGAACAGCTGCTCGCCAAAGGCGCATCCGACAAGGGATCGGGGGCCGGGCAGTACTTCACCCCGCGCGACCTGATCCACGCCATCGTCGATGTGATCCAACCCACCGCGAACGACACCGTCATCGACCCGGCGTGCGGCACCGGAGGCTTCCTGCTCGTCGCACACGACTACGCGACGCAACACGCAGCCGACCTCGACCCGATCAAACGCGATCACCTGCGCGACAGCTTCGCGCACGGCACCGAGCTCGTCGATGGCACGGCCCGTCTCGCAGCCATGAACCTGCTGCTGCACGGGATCGGAACTTCAGACGGCGATTCGCTCATCGAGGTGCGCGACGCGCTCGTCGCCGACTCCGGCGAACGCTACTCGGTGGTGCTCTCGAATCCGCCGTTCGGTCGGAAGTCATCGATGACGATGGTCGGCGCAGACGGGCGCGAGTCGAAAGAGGACACCGAAATCGAACGCGCCGATTTCGTCACGACGACCTCGAACAAGCAGCTGAACTTCGTGCAGCACATTATGACCATCCTCGACATCAACGGACGTGCCGCCGTCGTGCTGCCCGACAACGTGCTGTTCGAGGGTGGGGCGGGCGAAGTACTTCGCCGCAAACTGCTGAACGACTTCGACCTCCACACCATGCTGCGCCTGCCCACTGGTATCTTCTACGCCAACGGGGTGAAGGCCAACGTGCTATTCTTCGATAAGAAGCCGGCGAGCGAGACGCCGTGGACACGCAAGCTCTGGGTCTACGATCTGCGCACGAACAAGCACTTCACTCTGAAGCAGAACCCGCTCCGCCGCGCACACCTCGATGAGTTCGTCGAATCGTTCAAGCCTGGCGATTCGCGTGACCATCGCGTCGAATCCGAACGATGGAAGTCGTTCGACTACGACGACCTCATCGCCCGAGACAAGGTGAATCTCGACATCACTTGGCTGCGTGACGACTCGCTGACAGACCTCGACTCGCTTCCATCGCCCGAGGTCATCGCCCAAGAGATTGTCGAAGACCTCGCCGCAGCCCTCGCCGAGTTCGAGGCCGTCGCGGCTGCCCTGGGGGATCGCTCGTAGCCGAGCAATCCCAGCGTCGCACCACCCCGACCACTGACCAGAAAGCACAGGCGAACGAACGCCCCTCGCGGCGCATCGCGCACGATGCGAACCGCGAAGGGCGTTCGAAAGGACCGCCTGTGGGCTACTGCACCCTGATCGTACGAGTGTCCACGGCCACACCGAACCGCTCGGCCACATAGTAGCCGATCGGGAAGAGGCGGAAGCCGGTCTTCTCGCTGAACGTGCCCCAGAGCCCGTTCGGGAACCAGGCAGCGGCGACGATGGCCAGGGCGCCCAGCAGCATGAGGTACCAGGTGCCCATGTCGGCGAGGAGCTGCTGCATGGCGAAGAAGACGATCGCGCCGATGATCGGGCCCTCGAGGTATCCGATGCCGCCGATGATCACGATGAAGATCATGTACGCCGACCAGGAGACGTTGAAGATCGCGTCGGGCTGCACGCGCAGCGCGTCCACGACCAGCACGCCGCCCGCCAGGCCGCACCCGGCGGCCGAGACGAGGTAGACGATGCGCTTGATCCGCGTCGCGTCGATGCCGCCGGCCCGTGCCGACACCTCGTCATCGCGGATCGCGGTGAGCGCCAGGCCGATGCGGCTGCGCAGCAGCCAGAAGCAGGCGAGGACGGTCACGATCGCGATGCCCAGGGCGAACCAGTAGGTGATCGCGCTGCGCGTCACCGGGTCGATCCCCGAGAGCCCGACCAGCGACTTGCCGTCGGCCCCGCCCACGAAGTCGAACTTGATCATGATGAGTCGGTAGACTTCCGCGATCACCCAGGTGCCCACGGCGAAGTAGTCGCCGCGCAGGCGGAAGGCGAGCCACGAGGTCGGCAGCGCCAGGATCGCCGAGGTCAGCGCACCGAAGAACACGCCGAGGAGCGGGGGCACGCCGAGGTCCGCCATCACGATGACCGTATAGGCGCCGATGCCGATGTAGGCCTGCTGGCCGATCGACACCAGGCCGCCGAAGCCGGCGAGCAGGTTCCACATGCTCGAGATGATGATCAGGACGAACAGCATCACCATCGACGAGGTGACGGACTGGTAGACGATGTACGGCATGAGCACGAGCCCGACAGCCACGAGACCGAGAACGACGAAGCTCAGCTTGGACGACCGCCGCGAGCGGCGAATGAGAAGAGAGTTCGGGGTGTTCATCAGAGACTCCTTGCCGGGATCAGACCCTGCGGACGGAACGCAAGCACGAGCAGGAACAGGAGGTGACCGGCCAGGATCGAGCTCGAGGGATCGAAGTGCGCGACGAGCGTCTGCACGACTCCGAGCGAGAGCCCGCCGACCAGGGTGCCCCAGAGGGATCCCAACCCGCCGATGACCACGGCCTCGAAGGCGAAGATCAGACGCATCGAACCCGCGGTCGGCTCGACCGACGAGCGCGCGGCGAGCAGCAGGCCCGCGATCGCCACCGCCCCGAACGCGATACCGGTCGCGAGGCCGTAGATGTGGCGGGAGTTCGCGCCCGTGAGTCGCGCGGTATCGGGATCGTCGGAAACCGCGCGCGTCATCCGGCCCGTCGGCGTCCGGCGCAGGAACAGCTCGATCGCCACGATGCAGAGGATCGCGAGCACGAGCCCGACCACACCGATGTACGGGATCGTGATCGGCCCCACCGGGAACGAGGCCGTGGCCAGCGCGCCGACATCGAGTCGCTGCGAGTTCGCGGAGAACGCCTCGAGGAGCGCGTTCTGGATCACGATCGACATGCCGAACGTGACGAGCAGTGTCGAGAGCGGCCCCGAATGCAGGCTCCGCTGGAAGAGCGTGCGCTGCAGGACATAGCCGATGACGGCGAACACGGGCACCGTGATCACGACCACGACCCACACCGGCAGCGAGGTCTCCCCTACCAGCAAGATCGCGAGGAACGCCGCGAGGATCGCGAAGTCGCCATGCGCCAGGTTGACGATCCGCATGACGCCGAACATGATCGAGAGGCCGACCGCGAAGAGCGTGTACAGGCCTCCCAGCAGGATCCCTTGCGCAAGAGCATCAAGAATCTGCATCTGAATCTTCTTCCTTCCGACCGCCTCGCCCGTGGGCGACGCCGAAGTACGCGTCTTCGACTTCGGTGCGCTCGAGTTCCGAGGCCACACCGGTGAGTACTGTTCTGCCCTCGAGGAGGCACAGCGCACGATCCGCGACCGACAGCGCCTGGGCAACGTTCTGCTCAACGAAGAGCACGGAGCAACCGGTCTCGACGATGCGGGGAATCATGCCGTAGATGCGCGCAACAATAGCCGGCGCGAGCCCGAGCGAGAGCTCGTCGATCAGCAGGACGTCCGGGTTGCTGAGCAGCGCCCGGCCGATGGCGACCGCCTGCTGCTCGCCGCCGGAGAGCCGGGCGACCGACTTCGAACGGCGCTCCTTCATCCAGGGGAACAGCTCGTAGATCGCATCGAGCGACCAGGTGCCGCGGCGCTTCCGATAGGTACCGGTCAGCAGGTTCTCCTCGACGGAGAGCGACCGGAACAGTCGCCGGCCCTCGGGCACGAGCGCGATCCCGGCCTCGACGCGCCGGCCCGCGTGCAGGTCGGTGATGTCTTCGCCCCGCAAAAAAATACGCCCGTTGGTCGGGCGATGAGTGCCGGCGATCGCCCGCATCAGCGTCGACTTCCCGGCTCCGTTCGCGCCGATGACGGCGGTCTTCTCGCCGGCATCCACATCGAGCGAGAAGTCGCGAACCGCGTGCAGCTGGCCGTGGTGGACGTTGATCTGCTGCACGGAGAGGAGTGAGGTCATGCTGTGTCCTCTTCTGTCGTCAGGGTGGTGCCGAGGT
This sequence comes from Leucobacter sp., assembly GCA_020439035.1. Taxonomy (GTDB): domain Bacteria; phylum Actinomycetota; class Actinomycetes; order Actinomycetales; family Microbacteriaceae; genus Leucobacter. Next base: position 8,808 of record JAGQTL010000106.1, read on the forward strand.
AGACCTCGCGAACCATCGGATCGTCCAGGACTTCGAAGGGATCGCCATCGGCGATCATGCGCCCGCCGGCAAGGCAGGCGAGACGGCTCACCGTCTGGGTGAGCGCGTGCACCACGTGCTCGATCCAGACGATCGCCAGGCCCTCGGCCTGAACCCCGCGGATCAGCTCCACGAGTTCGGCCACCTCGGGTTCGGTCAGGCCGCCCGCAACCTCGTCGAGGAGCAGCACGGTCGGATCCGACGCGAGCCCGCGAGCGAGCTCGAGCCGCTTCCTGGCCAGGAGGCCGAGCGAGCCGGCCTGGGTGTTGAGAACATCACCCAGGCCGACGCGCTCACCTGTCTCAGCGGCTCGCACGTACGCAGCGTTGCCGTGCAGGCCCGCCCCGGACGTGGCGAACACGAGCAGATTCTCGAAGACGCTCATCCCCTCGAACGGGCGAGGGATCTGGAAGGTGCGTCCGATGCCGAGCTTCGTGCGCTCCTGCGCCATCAGCGAGTTGATCTCTCGCCCATCCATGGAGATGGTGCCCGCATCCGGCTTCTGCTCGCCGGCGATCATGGAGAAGAGCGTGCTCTTCCCCGCGCCGTTCGGGCCGACGATCCCGACCGCTTCTCCCGGTGCCACCGTGAGATCGAGATCGTCGGCCACGACCACCTCGCCGAAACGCTTCGAGATTCCTCTCAGAGCGAGTACAGGCTCGGTCATGCGTTCGTCGGCTCGAGGTCGCCGCCAATCGGGATATCGGGGCGAGTCGTGTTGTCGACCACGACGAGATCCCAGTCGAACTTCTCACCCGGACGCCACTGGATACCGGCGCACCGCTGGATCGCGACACCGGCCTCGGGGCCCGACGTGAAGTCGAGCTCACCGCTGATGCCCGTGTACTTGAGGTTCTGCAGCTGGTTCGCGACGTCCTCGCGATCCTTCGGGTCGTCCGCGCCCTTGAAGCACTCGACCGCGACCTCGAACAGCGAGTACAGCGAGCCGAGGGCCTGCGACCACTGCTTGCCGGTGTCGGCGGTGAACGCGTCGGCCAGCTGCTGGGCCGAGGTGCCGTCGATGCTCGACTCGTAGGGGAAGGTCGGCAGCCACCAGCCGAGGGTGGCGATGTTGTTGGCCAACGGGCCGAGCGCCTCCGCCTCGGCGGGGAACAGCATCGACTTCATGATCGTCGCGAGCTTCGGGCGGAAGTTCTGCTGCTGCGCCTGGCGCCAGAAGTTCTGGAAGTCCGGCGGGATGGGGATGCCGCTGAAGAGCTCAGCGCCCGCGTCCTTGAACTTCGCGATCTGCGGCGTGAAGTCCGAGGCGCCGTTCTGGTAGCTGCCGCCGTCCACGACATCGAAGCCCGCGGCCGGGAGCGCCTCGCTGAAGCCCGAACGCACCGCGTTGCCGTCGGTGTCATCCGGCCACAGGGCGCCGACCTTGTGGTTGGTGTCGAGCCGGTTGTACATGCCGATGAACGATTCGCCCATGTCGCTCAGGCCGGCGTAGAAGTTCGCGCCGTACTTGAACGTCTTGCCGCCGGGCTCGCCGCCGCGACCGTAGTACCAGGACTCCCAGGGCACGATCGTGGTCGCGTGAGGGATGCCGTCGGCCTCGCACTGATCCGATACAGGGTTCGCCGTGTCGGGCGTGCCCGAGGCGATGATGAAGTCCACACCGTCCGACGTGATCATCTGCTTGGTCACCTCGGTCGCGCGCGTCGGGCTCGACTGCGTGTCCTTGACGATGATCTCCACACGACGCTTCGAACCGCCCGCGGTGAAGCCATTGCGCAGCGCCTCGTTCACGGCCTTGATCACGAACTCGTCGGGCTCCGCGAAGCTCGCCAGGGGGCCGGTACGCGGGGACACGAGGCCGATCTTCAGCACGTCGGAGTCACCGCTGCCGCCGCCCGAGCCGCGGAGGCCGCCGCAGCTGCTGAGCAGCATCGACCCGCCGACCGCGGCGGCACCGAAGCCCGCACCCTTCAACAGGTTGCGACGATTGAGTGGAGGAAGGTTGGACATAAGCTTTGCTCCTATGAAATTGCCGAGATGCCTCGGCTCTCAACACTGAGGCGTTAGTGCGAAAGCTCTAACGCACATAACGTACAACCAGACTGCAGCTAGTGTCCAGTCTGACTTATCTTTGTTATTGATTCGTTATTCGGTCGGTCCTCACCGGCGCACGAATGCACAGCCGCACCCATGCGCGGCCGCGCGAAAGCACGGCCGCGCACCGGCGACCACGAGTGGGTGAGTGTTGGTGGACGAGCGCTCAGAGCGCCGCGATGGCGTCGATCTCGAACTCGGCGTCCCGGTAGAGGGACTCCACGCCGATCACCGTGCTCGCCGAGCGCTCCACATCGCCGTACACCTTGTCGCGCGTCACGCGCCAGGTCGTGAGCCGCTCCTTGTCGAGGTGCTTCACGTAGGAGTTGACCCGGACGAGGTCGGAGAAGTCGAGCCCCCAGACGGCGAGCGCCCGCTCGAGCTGGCGGTAGCCGAGCTCGACGGCGCGCTCGAACGTCGCGGGCTTCGACCCGTCCTCTTCAAAACCGATCTGACCCGAGATGAACACCGTGTCGCCGCTCGACAGCTTGAGGCTGTCGGCGATCCCCGGAATGACCGGGGCAGCGTTCCGTACGATCCTCGAATTCGACATCTGCCGCTCGCCTCTCAGTTGTCGTAGGCCTGCGACAGCAGCTTGAAGGCCGCGTCGAGCCCGTCATTCAGGTTGAGCTGCTCGAGCTGGTACACGGACGGGCGGCCCGAGGTCATCGTCTTGCCCGCGCGAGCCGCCTTCGTCAGCCATTCGTTCGCAAGCGCCTCGACCTGATCCGCGCCGCCGACCTCGTTGACGAGGCCCACGTTGAGCGCCTGTTCAGCGGTGAAGGGCTCGCCGCTCGCGATGTTCTGGATCGCCGCGCGCGCGCCGAGCCGCTTGATCAGCGGCACCTGGGCGACGATCGGCCAGACGCCGACGCTCACCTCGTACGAGCCGATCTTGGCGTCGGGCACCGAGACCGCGTAGTCGGAGACCGCCACGAACGCGCCGCCGGAGGCCACGGCATCGCCGTTCACCAGGGCGAGGACGGGCTTCGGCAGCTCGGGGATCAGCTTGAGGATGCTGATGAGCGCCGAGTAGAAGGGGATCGGATCGGCGCCGGCCTGGATCGCCGGCACGTCGAGGCCGCCGCAGAACACGTCGCCAGCGCCCGTCAGGATGATGCCGGTCGTGTTCGGATCGTCGCCCGCGGCGCGAAGGTCTGCCTCGAGCTTCGCCATCACCTCCGGGTTCAGCAGGTTGCGGCCGGGGCCGGTGATTTCGACTCGTGAAACAGCAGCGTTCGTGCTCATTTCGTGATCCTCCTCTATAGATGGCTGGACAAGGCTTGACGTCCGCGCGCGGGTCTCGAAACACCCTGCGCAGTTGCTTAGAAGCGTTCCAGAGTCATCGAACCGTGTCAAGACACACTTGATTTTCTGTTCCATAAAATTGAGCGATGGGTGGCGCCCACGTGGCACCCGAGCCGGTCAGCACCGCGGGCCGGTCGCGGTTGAAACCGCCGCTTTCCGCTGATTTTTCCGCGTTTTCGCGGCTCACCTGACGATCTCGGCCCAAGAAAATTCCGCCAGAGAAAAAAGTGAAGCATGACTGGACACCTCAGTGATGATGTGCTTAGCTTTAGACTGTCGCATCTGACTGAGCGGCGGAGTCCGGCCTCATCGGCCGCCCCCGCATCTCACGCAATGGAGCACTCGAAAAAAGGAGTAGAAGATGACCAGCAGTCGACTCGTTCGAATCGACGCCCCGTCGGTTCCGGGTATCTCGGACAGCGTGAAGGTGGCTCCCGGCGAGTTGCTCTTCGTATCGGGCGCTGTCGGCTTCGAGAGCGATGGCAGCGTCCCCACGGACTTCGCCCGTGCGGTGGAGCTCACGCTTCGCGATGTCGAGCGCGCGCTGCACGCCGGCGGAGCAACGGTCTCCGACCTGGTGCGCATCAACGTCTACATCGCGAAGCTCGACGATGAGAAGCTCGCCGTGTTCCGCACGGTGAGGGACACGATCCTCGATCTCGACAACGTCCCCGCCAGCACGGTCATCGGCGTGCACTCGCTCTTCAACGACTCGACGATCGAGATCGACGCGATCGCCGCCGTCTAGCACCCCCAACACCCCCCAACCTCGCGAACGCACATGTGATCGCGATAACACGCAATACCGCTACGAAAGGAAAGCATCCCGTGAACGACACCATGGCTCCGGATGTGCCAACCCTCATCAAGAAAATCGAAGAGCTTCGCCCCGTGCTTCAGGCGAATGGAACCCAGGGCGAGAAGGATCGCAAGGTTCTCCAGGAGTCGGTAGACGCCCTCGAGAAGCTCGGCGCCTTCCGCGTGACCCAGCCCAAGAAGTACGGCGGCTTCCAGGGCACGTCGCAGGACCACGTCGACGTGGCTCGCGCGGTCGGGCTCGGCGATGGCGGCACCGCCTGGATCACGGCGCTGCACAACATGGCGGGCTGGCTCACCGCCCTCATGCCCGAGCAGGCGCAGGACGAGGTGTGGGGCGAGGACCCGAACACCCGCGTGACCGTCGTGCTCTCCACGAACGGCAAGACCAAGCGCGTGCCGGGCGGCTACATGGTGAGCGGCGAGTGGGGCTACGCCTCGGGCTCGCTGCACGCCGGCTGGTCGTTCCTCGGCGCCGAGCTCGTCGATGAGGATGGCAACTTCGTCGACACCGCTCAGCTCCTCATCCCCGCGAGCGATCTGACCCTCAAGGACACCTGGTACGTCGCGGGCATGCGCTCGAGCGGCAGTAACACGTGGGTTGCCGAGGACGTCTTCGTTCCGGATCACCGCGTGATGCTCGGCACCCCCGCGCTGGGCGGCGACTACCCCGGCACCAACGCGGATACGCCGAACGTGTACCGCGCGGGCTGGATCCCGTGGCTGAACGTGATCCTCGTCGGTGCCCAGCTCGGCATCGGCCGCGCCGTGCTCGACAAGGTGATCGAGGGCTCGTCGCGCCCCATCGCCTACACGAACTTCGCGCACAAGAGCGACTCGGTCGCCTTCCAGCTCGACATCGCCAAGGCGGCGCTCACGCTCGACTCGGCCGACCTCATGATCGCCCGCGCATGCCGCGAGATCGACGAGCCGGCGGCTGAGGGCGTGTACCCCGACTACCTGACCCGCGCGCGCAACCGCGCGTACGTCGGCTGGGCTGCCGAGACCGTGTCCAACGCGATCAACACCCTGCTCACCGCGCACGGCTCGGGCGGGTTCGCCGAGGCGAACGTGCTGCAGCGGTACTGGCGCGACCAGGCCGTGGCCGCGCGCCACGCCTTCATCCTGCCGGCGCTCGGTTACGAGCTCTACGGCAAGGCGCTGCTCGGCCGGACCGACGGCGACAGCGTGACGCCGCTCGTCTGATTCGGGCGAATCACACGAAGGGGGCCTCCGGTGCACGCACCGGAGGCCCCCTTCGTGTTCCCGATGAGCGCGCGGATCACTCCACGCGGTCGTAGTCGCCGAACCAGGGCCGGGCCGCTTCGAACGCCGCGGCGGCGGCGAACACATCCGCCTCCCGGAACTTCTTGCCGACGATCAGCATGCCGACCGGCAGACCATCGACGAGGCCCGCCGGAACGCTGGCGCTCGGGAAGCCCGTGAAGTTGGTGAGGTACGTCGGGCACCATCCGATCAGCGGGTCCACGGGGCGGCCGTCGACCGTCTCCGGCCCGGCGGTATCCCCATCCGTGCGATTGCGCACGGGCATGCTCGTGACCGTCGGCCCGAGGAGCAGGTCGTAGCTCCCGGTCGCCTCGATGAAGCCGTCGAGCACCGCCGTCCGCATCACGCGGTCGCGCACGATGTCGTCGAACGTCATGCGGCGCGCCTCGTCCACCCAGCGCAGCACGGTTTCCGGCGCCCCGAGCTTGTCGGGTGCGATGCCCCGAGCTGCGAAGCCGTCGAAGTCCGCGGCCATCAGGGTTCCCATCACCCGGAGCCACATCCGCGTGAGCTCATCGTGCGAGTGCCCGAGGTTCAGCGCGACCGGCTCGACGATCGCGCCGAGGCTCTCGAACGTCTCCGCCGCCCGCTCGATGCGCTCCGCGATGACGGGCTCCACCGGGAAGCCGCCGAAGTCGAGCGAGAGGCCGATCCGCTTGCCCGCGACGCCGGCGGTGAGCACGCTCGACGGGATCGTGGCCTCCGGTGCCGCATACGGATCATGCGGGTCGAACCCCTGGAGGGCGTTGAAGGCCAGCAGGCCGTCCTCCACCGTTCTCGTCACCGCGCCCTCGTACAGATGCGGGCCGAGGTGGTAGAGCGACGGCCGAGGCGTCGACGGGATCCGCCCCGCGGACGCCTGGAACCCGAAGGTGCCGGTCCACGCCGCCGGGATCCGGATCGAGCCGCCGGCATCCGACGCGCCGGCCATCGGCACCATGCCGGATCCGACCGCGGTCGCGCTGCCGCCCGAGGAGCCGCCGGCATTGCGATCGGGGTCGAAGGGGTTGCGCGCGGGGCCGAACGTCGTGTTGTCCGTCACTCCCCGGAACCCGAAGGTCGAGCTGTTCGTCTGCCCCATGAGCACGCCGTCGTGCGCCGCCATCTGGAGCGGGTACCGCGACCAGACGCCCTCCGGTGCCCGATCCTCCAGCGCCGCCGGCAGACCGCCGAGGGTCGTCGGCCACCCCGGCCGGAATCCGTAGAGGTCCTTCATGAGCGAGGGGATGCCGGCCAGCGATCCGACGGGCTCGGATCGGGCGATCCGCTCATCGAGCGCGCGGGCTGCGGAGACCGCCTCGTCCTCAGCGAGGAACGTGACCGCGCCGTAGACGGGATTCAGCGCGTGGATCCGCTCGATCGCGTCGCGCGTCACCTCGACGGCGCTGCACTCGCGCTGCTGGATCCGCCGAAGCAGCTCGCTCGCCGACGTCCAGCGATCCGCGAAACCGTTCTGACTCATGACTTCCCCTTCCCTTCAGTGACACTACTCATGTTGTAGAGTAGCGGTAAATCCCTGTCGGGTTCCACGATCACCGAGGAGCGAAGGTGCGCCTGTATCGAGACTTCGAGACCCAAGAGCAGATCGATGCCGAATACGACCTCGAGTCGGTGCTCGACATGGCGTCGTACGGCGAGTGGATGGTGGAGGCCGCGAACAGCACGCGCCGCGACCTCGCGGGCGAGCTGAGGATCCCGTACGGGCCGACCCTCGACGAATTCGTCGACGTGTTCCCCTCGCAGACGCCGGGCTCGCCGGTGCTCGTCTTCATCCACGGCGGTTGGTGGCGATCGATGCAGAGCACCGACTTCCACATGGTGGCCCGCGGCCCCGTGGACCTCGGGGTGACGGTCGTGATGGTGAACTACTCGCTGTGCCCCAAGGTATCGGTCTCTGAGATCACTCGGCAGAACCGCGCCGCCCTCGCCTGGACCTACCGCAACATCGAGCGTTTCAACGGCGACCCCGATGCGATCGTCATCGCCGGGCACTCCGCGGGTGGCCACCAGGTCGGCATGCTCTCCGTCACCGACTGGGTGGGCGAATACGGGCTGCCGTCCGACATCGTGAAGGGCGGCGTGCCCATCAGCGGGCTGTTCGACCTGCGGCCGTTCCGCTACTCCTGGCTGCAGCCGAAACTGCTCCTCACCCACGAGACCATCGTGCGCGAGAGCCCGATCGACCTGGTCGCGACCTCGCCGCAGCTCCCGCCGCTCCTCGTCACGCTGGGCGGCGACGAGTCGGCGGAGTTCCACCGCCAGTCGCGCGAGTTCATGGAGGTCTGGGCCCGATTCGGCGGCGAGGCGACGGCCTTCGACCAGCCGGGGAAGGATCACATCAGCGCGATCGCCGGGCTCGAGCACGCCGACAGCGACTTCTGCCGCGCGGTCGTGGACTTCACGCGCGCGCACACGCACGCCTAGCGCCGGCTCTGCCCCAGCTCGGCTCCGGCTCGGCCCCGGTTTTCTGCCCCGGCTCAGCTCTGACTCAGTCCCGGCTCAGTCCCGGCTCGGCTCCGCCTCGGGCGCGCCAAGGGCGCACCCAGGACGCGCAAGGCCCCCGGAGTCGCGACTCCGGGGGCCATTCGCGGTATCGGCTCGGCGACGCCGGATCAGACGTCCAGGCGCGAGCCCTCGCCGAGCGCGTGCCAGGTGCGGTTGTGGTACACGAGCGGCTGGCGATCATCGTGCTCGACGTCCTCGCGCGGCTTCGCCTCGAGCGCCTCCACGACGACGAGCGTCGACCCGTTGATGTCGAGGCGGCTGATGATACGGCCGCGCAGCCACTCGCTCGCCTCGGGGTAGTACGGCTCGCCGGTGGGGAGCCGACCCCAGTTCACATCGCTGCCGAAGCGATCCACGCCGCTCGTCGAGGCGAGCTTCGCAAGACCCACCTGGTCGGCGGTCAGCATGTGCACCACCAGCGTCTTCGCATGCCGGATCGTCGGCGTGGCCGAGGAGATCGGCGATGCCGAGAACATGAGCGTCGGCGGCGCGATGCCCACGGACGAGAGGGAGCTGACCGTCATGGCGACGGGCCCGTTTCCGTCGTCCGCCGTCACCACGGCGATACCCGCCGGGTGATGACGGAACGCGAACTTGAAGTCGTCCGCGGTAACGGTCGAGGTCAGATCAGTTGTGCTCATGCTCGTGATTTCCTTCTTTGGATAGTTGATGCGGTGCCGCCCCCGAGCGGGGGCACAAGGCTCAGGCCTCGCCGCGGCCCCACACGGTGTTCAGATGCGACTGCGAATCGCGGAGCGTCGGCAGGGAGGCGCCGACTGCATGGTACCGCGGTCCCGCGACCAGGAGTTCCTCGGCCGGGAACTTGGTGATGACCTCGCACCCGTCGGCGGTCACGACGACCTCCTCCTCGATGCGGGCCGCGCCGATGCCATCGGCCGACGGCCAGTAGGTCTCGAGCGCGAACACCATGCCCTCCTTGAGCTCCTCGGGGTGATCGAAGGAGACCAGGCGCGAGAAGATCGGCTTCTCCCAGATCGAGAGACCCACGCCGTGCCCGTACTGCAGCGCGAATGCGGCCTCTTCGTCCGGGAAGCCGAACTCCTCTGCCTTCGGCCAGACCGCGACGATATCGGCCGTGGTCGCACCCGGGCGCACCAGCGCGATCGCGCGGTCCATGTACTCGCGTGCGCGCTTGTAGGCGTCGACCTGCGCGGGGCTCGCGGAGCCGACCGCGAACGTGCGGTAGTAGCAGGTGCGGTAGCCCTGGTGGCTGTGCAGGATGTCGAAGAACGCCGGGTCGCCCGGGCGGATGAGGCGATCCGAGAACACGTGCGGGTGCGGCGAGCAGCGCTCGCCCGAGATCGCGTTCACGCCCTCGACGTACTCCGACCCGAGGTCGTAGAGCTTCTTGGCCACGAGGCCGACCGTCTCGTTCTCGCGCACGCCCGGCTTCAAGAACTCGTAGAGGTCGGTGTACGCGGCATCCACCATGGAGCATGCCTGCGTGAGGAGCTTGATCTCCTCCTCGGTCTTGACGGCGCGCGCGTTCAGGAAGACCTGCTGCCCGTCGACCACGTCGATCCCAGCCTTCTGCATGGCGAACAGGATCGGCAACTCGATCAGGTCGACGCCGACGGGCTCACCCAGCAGCCCGAACTTCTCGAGCTCGCGCTTAACCTTCCGCGCAACCTCTTCGGCGATCCCGGCATCCGGCGGGAACGCGCCGCGCAGCGTCGAGATGCCGGCGCGGGCGCCCGACTCGAGGCGCGGGCGCTTGGCGCCGTGGTGCGGCGCGTGCGGATCCGCGTCCATCTCGGCGGTCGTCGTGTGCAGCCACGGGTTGTAGAGGTCGTGGTGCTTGGCCGCGGAGCCGAAGTCCCACACGATGGGGTCGCTGTTGCGGGTCAGCAGCGAGAAGCGGATGGCCTTGTCCATCGCCCACGTGCCGATGTGGGTCGCCGACATGTATCGGATGTTCGAGAAGTCGAACGCCAGGAGCGCGCCCATGTTCGACGCCTCGAGCTCGGCCTTCAGCCGCGCGAGCCGGCCGTCACGGAGACGCTCGAAATTGATGCGCTCTTCCCAGTCGACCGCATTCATTCCATACGTAGGGATAGGCATGTGACACCTGTCTTTCGCTAGTTGGCCGCTTCATTGTCGCACCGCATACGAAGAGCAGCAATGAACATTGTGTTTATCCTAGCTAAACTTTCCGAGGAGCACCAGCCCCCAGTTTGTGAAAACACCGAGAACCGCTCCGGGGAGGGATCGGGCGCACCGCGGCGCGGGCGCACTCCAACCCCCGAATGCCGCTCCCGGCGTCACTCCGCCGGCTTGGCCGGGTGCCAGAGCTTCACCGGGCTCGTCGCCTCGTAGGCCTTGCCCTGCGGGTAGCTCACGAGCTCGAACTGCATCCCCCAGGGCGAGCGGAAGTAGACCCACGTCTGGCCGAGGCTGTGGCTCGAGCTGAGCGTCGGTTCGCCCATGATCTCGACACCGGCGTCGCGCAGGTAGGCCAGCGCGGCATCGAAATCGTCGACGTAGAAGGCGACGTGGTGCCCGCCGATGTCGCTGTTGCGCGGCGGCGGATTCTGGCCGTCGGCGGATTCGTACTGGAACACCTCGAAGTTCGGCCCGAACTTGCACCGGTAGAAGCGCAGCTCGCGCATGACCGTTCGGGGATGCACCCCGAGGTGCACCGTCATCCAGTCGTCATCATCGTGCACGAACGGGCCGAGTGCGTACACGCGCTCGCACCCGATCACGTCGACGAAGAAGCGCTCCGCTTCCTCGAGATCCGGGACGGTGATACCGATGTGCTCGGCACCCCGCAGACCGGGGATGCCCTGACTTCCAGCTTGACTGAACATTCTGACTCCAAAATCGCGCATGCCTGTCGATGATCACTGTACTCCTTCGTTGCGAGGGGCGAAGGGGCCGAGGATCGTCTCCTGCTTTTCGGGCAACAGGCTTGATTGTCTACCGAAGAGTGTTTAGTCTAAGTGAAGTTATTGTTTACTTAGCGTGCAGCGCGGTGGCAGTTGCATGCCCCCCAGTCCGAACACGATGGAGTCGCCCAGATGTCGAAGAGCAGAACGTTGAAGACCGGGGTACCGTGGGTCGAACTCACGACCACGGCGGCCGATTGGAAGCAGGCCGATCCCCAGATGCTGGCCACGATGCTCGGCCAGATGCAGCTCATCCGGTCGTTCGAGGAGACCGTGCTCGATCTCGCCGCGCAGGGCCTCGTGCACGGCCCGGCGCACTCGAGCATCGGCCAGGAGGGCGGCGCGGTCGGCTCGATCCTCACGCTGCGCTCGAGCGACGGCGTGAACGGCTCGCATCGCGGCCATCACCAGTTCCTCGCGAAGGCGATCACCCACGTCTCGGGCGGATCCCTCGATCTCGACGCGCTCGTCAGCCCGGAGATGCAGGCGATGCTGCAGAAGACCCTGGCCGAGATCCTCGGTCTCGCGCAGGGCTTCTCGGGCGGACGCGGCGGCTCGATGCACCTGCAGTGGCTCGAGGCCGGCGCCCTCGGCACCAACGCCATCGTCGGCGGCGGCGCCCCGCTCGCCGCGGGCAGCGCGTGGGCGCGGCAGTACGCCGGCACCGATGACGTCGCGATCACCTACTTCGGCGACGGCTCGAGCCAGATCGGCTCCGTCCTCGAATCGATGAACCTCGCGGCGACGTGGAAGACCCCGGTCATGTTCTTCATCGAGAACAACCTCTACGCCGTGTCGACGCATGCGCGCGAGGCGTCCGCCGACACCCGGTTCTCGGTGCGCGGGCAGGGCTTCGGCATCCCCGCGTGGCGCGTCGACGGCATGGACCCGCTCGCGGTCCACCTCGCCACGCAGGCCGCCCTCGAGCGGATGCGCGCGGGCGAGGGCCCGACCATCATCGAGGCCGAGGTCTACCGCTTCTTCCACCAGAACGGCCCCTACCCGGGCAGCGCGTTCGGCTACCGCACCAAGGCCGAGGAGGCCGAATGGCGAGGCCGCGATCCGCTCACGCGCGTCGCCAACGAGATGCTCGCGCTCGGCCACATCAGCGAGGAACAGGTCGAGGCCGTGCGCGCCCAGGCCAAGGCGGCGATGGCCGCCGCGGTGGCCGCCCTCACCGAGGACGATCCCGACAACGCCGGCAAGAACCGCATCCGGCCCGAGCTGTGGCCGGATCCCGCCGTCGTCGACACCGGGATCCGCGGCGACGCGAGCGAGCTGCAGGCGCTCACCGCGGCCGAGCCCGCGACGATCGGCGGCGAGTGGCGCGAGGTGAAGTTCGTCGACGCGGTCGCGCAGACCATGGAGCGCCGCATGGAGACCGACGAGCGGATCGTCGTCCTCGGCGAAGACGTGCACCAGCTCGGCGGCGGAACGAACGGCGCCACGAAGGGCCTGGCGAAGCGCTTCGGCACCGGCCGGGTCGTGGGCACGCCGATCAGCGAGAACGCGTTCTTCGGCTTCGCCGGAGGCGCCGCGCTCGACGGCCGCATCCACCCCGTGGTCGAGTTCATGTACCCCGACTTCATGTGGGTCGCCGCCGACCAGGTGTTCAACCAGGTGGGCAAGGCCCGGCACATGTTCGGCGACAACAACCGCGTGCCGCTCGTGCTGCGCACGAAGGTCGCGATGGGATCCGGCTACGGATCGCAGCACCTGATGGATCCCGCCGGCATCTTCGCGACCGCGCCGGGCTGGCGCATCGTCGCCCCGTCGACCGCGGCGGACTACGTCGGCCTGATGAACGCCGCACTCGCGCTCGAGGATCCGGTGCTCATGATCGAGCACCTGGACCTGTACCAGCGCATGGATCGCGTGCCCGAGGGCGACCTTGACTACATCATCCCGCCCGGCCGCGCGGCGCTGCTGCGCGAGGGGTCGGATGCGACGGTGATCAGCTACCTCTCGATGGTGCACCACTGCGCCGAGGCGCTGGACCAGACCGGGCTCGACGCCGATCTCATCGACCTGCGATGGCTCGATCGCGCGTCCATCGACTGGGAGACCATCGAGGCAAGCATCAAGAAGACCAATGCGGCGGTCATCGTCGAGCAGGGCGCCCGCGGCACCTCGTACGGCGGCTGGCTCGCCGACGAGATCCAGCGGCGCCTGTTCGACTGGCTCGACCAGC
>JAGQTL010000107.1 GCA_020439035.1 Leucobacter sp.
CGACCCGTCGATGACCCAGCCGCTCATGTACGACCTCATCGAGGCCAAGCGCTCCGTCCGCCGCCTCTACACCTCGAGTCTCGTCGGCCGTGGCGACATCACCGAAGAGGAATACGAGCGCTCGAAGCAGGACTTCCAGAGCCGCCTCGAGCAGGCGTTCATGGAGACGCACGCCGCGCAGACGGGCACGATCCCGATCGTGGGCGACCGCGGTATCGTCTCGGGCAGCGGCAGCGCCGGAGCCGGCGAGCCCGCGACGAACGAGAAGCTCGCGACCGCGGTCGAGCGCGCGGTGATCGAGCGCATCGGCGACGCGCACGGCAACCCGCCCGCCGGCTTCACGGTGCACCCGAAGCTGCAGCAGCTGCTGAACAAGCGGGTGCAGATGAGCCAGGAGGGCGGCATCGACTGGGGCTTCGGCGAACTGCTCGCACTCGGCTCGCTGCTCATGGAGGGCACGGCGGTGCGGTTCTCGGGGCAGGATGCGCGGCGCGGCACCTTCGCGCAGCGGCACGCCGTCTTCCACGACCGCGCGAACGGCCAGGAGTGGTACCCGCTCATGAACCTCTCCGAGGGTCAGGCCCGGTTCTGGATCTACGATTCGCTGCTCTCCGAGTACGCCGCGCTCGCCTACGAGTACGGCTACTCGCTGCAGCGCGAGGACGCCCTCGTGCTCTGGGAGGCCCAGTTCGGCGATTTCGCGAACGGCGCGCAGAGCGTGGTCGACGAATACATCGCGGCAGCCGAGCAGAAGTGGGGGCAGCAGTCCTCGGTCGTCATGCTCCTGCCGCACGGCTACGAGGGTCAGGGCCCCGATCACTCGTCGGCGCGCATCGAGCGCTACCTGCAGCTGTGCGCCGAGAACAACATGATCGTCGCGCGCCCGACCACGCCGGCCAACTACTTCCACCTGCTGCGCCGGCAGGCCTACGCGAGGCCGCGCAAGCCGCTCATCGTCTTCACCCCGAAGTCGATGCTGCGCCTGCGCGGAGCGACCTCGAGCGTCGAGGAGTTCACGCACGGCAGCTTCCAGCCCGTGATCGACGACGCTGGGGCCGTGGCCGAGCAGGTCACGCGCGTGATCCTCACGTCGGGCAAGGTCTACTACGACCTGCGCACGGCGCTCGAGAAGAGCCCGGACCCGCGGATCGCGACGGTGCGCGTCGAGCAGTACTACCCGATGCCGGCGGTCGAGCTCTCGCGCGTACTCGTCAACTACCCGGGCGCGGAGCTCGTGTGGGTGCAGGACGAGCCCGAGAATCAGGGCGCCTGGCCGTTCATCTCTCTCGTGCTGGCCAAGCACCTCGCGAACGACCGCATCCGCGTGATCTCGCGCGCGGCCTCGGCCGCTCCGTCGACCGGCTCGGCGAAGGTGCACGCGACGGAGCAGGAGCGGCTGATCTTCGAAGCCCTGCACTTCGATAGCTAGGGATCCGCTCCGGTGCGCCCTCCCATCCTTTCGACCACGGTGACCGATGTCGGTGACGACACCGGTGGTCAGCAGGCGGGTGGCATCGCCGAGCGGATCGCGTCGACGATCACCCTCGGCATGCTGGCCGTTGGCGAGCGGCTGCCCACGGAGATCGAACTCGCGAATCAGTTCGGTGTCGCCGTCGCGACGCTGCGCAAGGCACTCGCTGCGCTGCGCGCTCAGGGCATCGTCGAGACTCGTCGTGGCCGCAGCGGGGGCACGTTCGTGGTCAAGGCTCCGTACCCGAGTGAAGAGACGCTGCATTCGGCCCTCGTGCATACGAGTATCGTGGCGCTGCGAGATCTGGCCGATGAGCACGTCGCGATCTCCTCGGCGGCGGCCCGCCTGGCCGCGGCTCGTACGCCCGCGACCGCGCCGACACGCCTCGCCGAACTCGCCTTCCGCGCGCGCGAGGCGAAGAACGGCCAGGATCGCAGCCTCGCAGACAGCAGATTCCATATCGAGGTCGCCGTGCTCAGCCATTCGCAGCGGTTGCTCACCGCCGAGCAGCGACTCCAGGCCGAGTACGCTCCCCTGCTCTGGAGCGAACAGGTGGGTGCGGCCTCGACGCAGCCCGCGTTCAGCGAGCATCTCGCGCTCGTCATGGCGATCGAGCAGGGCCGTGAGGAGAAGGCCTGGAGGATCGCCCACGACCACGTGATGGGCAACGTGCGTCGCATCATTCGCGCCAAGCTCGAGCTGCCCAGAACCTCCGCGGACGCGGGTGGCGATCCGGTCAACGCGAACGAACGGATCCGGCGATGACGGGCGGGGCGCACACGACCCCGGAGCAGGTCATCTCGGGGCTGCGCGAGTGGTTCGACGACCGCTTCTCGCATCTGTCCAATCTGGCCGCCGGGCTGGTTTCGGCGCTCGCCCTCGACGAAGCCGGGCGCATCGAGCTCTCCACGGCGGCCCGCCGCGGCATGAAATCGACCGCGGCGAAGTTCCTCGCCGAGCACCCGATCGTCGACGGGTGCGGCCTCATCTTCGCGCACTCGACGCTCGGAACGGAGGTCGGCCGCCTCGAATGGTGGGTCCGCGAAGACGAGTCACGGTTCGCCCGCTATTCATTCGGGGTGGTGCCCGGCGCCGACCGGTACTACGACTACGAGCATCACGAGTGGTTCGTGCGCGCCTACGCCGAGGGGCACAGCGCGGCGGTCGGTCCGTACATCGACTATCTCGGCGTCGAGGCGTACATCGTCACGCTCACGGTTCCCGCGGTCGTTGATGGCCGGCGGGTCGGCGCTGTCGGTACCGATCTGCAGGTCGACGATATCGAGCACCATCTCCTCCCGATCCTCGGCGGCTGCGACGCCGAGATCGCGGTTCTCACCCGTCACGGTACGGTGCTGGTCAGCAACTCCGCGCGCTATCTTCCCGGCGAACTCGTGACGGAACCCGTGCCCGGCGCACGTATCGAACCGCTCACCGAAGTCGCCGACGGCATGCACGTGCTCGTTGCCGAGCGAGTCGCCGGCTGAGGCACTGCCGATTCAGGGGCGCAGCAGCCCGGCGAATCGGTCCGCGAAGAGCTGCCAGGTGGATCTCAGTCGCGGTTCGGCGCCGCGCACATCGCCCACGACGGCTTCGGGGTCGAAACCGAACTCCGAGATGTCCTCGAGATCCACCCAGTCGCCGGCGGTCCGACCGAGCGCTTCGGGGTGGAACTGCAGACCCCATGCCCTCGGGCCCAAGCGATACACCTGGTTGGCGCACGCCCGGCTCGACGCGAGCAGTACGGCGCCGGGGGGCAGCCGATCCGACTCGAGCCAGTGCCACTGGACGACCGGCAGCTCGAGCCCCGCTATCCCCGCGAGAAGCGGATCGTCACTCGCCGCCTCGGTGAGCTGCACGCTGCACAGCCCGACCTCGGGGCCTTCGGGGATGCTGCGCACATGCCCACCGGTTGCCGTCGAAAGCAGTTGCGCGCCGAGGCAGATGCCGAGCGTCGGCAGTTCCTGCTCGACGGCCTCGGCGAGGAGCTTGCGCGTCACGGGCAGCCAGGGTGCCTCGACATCGTCGGTCGGACCCATCGACCCGCCGAGCACGATCAACGCCGCATAGCCGTCGAGATTCTCGGGCAGAGGCTCTCCGCCGGCGTAGGGTCGATACTCGACGAGTTCGACGCCGTGCTCCTGGAGGCGCTCTCCGATGAGGCCCGCACCGGCGAGCGCCTCATGCTCGATCACGAGCACCCGCGTCATACGGCGCTCCTCGCTTCGGCACTCGCCCGCGCGGATCGCCCCGCAGCGGCACGATCGACGAGCCATTGGAACAGCGCGTGCTGGCGCGGATCCTCGGCGGCCGCGTCTTCCGGGTGCCACTGCACGGCGAGCAGTTCGGCCGCGGGATCCTCGAGTTCGAGCGCTTCGACGACGCCATCGGGCGCGGTGCCCACGGCGCGCAGGCCGGCGCCGACGCGATCGATCGCCTGGTGGTGGTACGACGAGACGGGCAGCGACTCGACCCCCATCACCGCGGCCAAGCGGGAATCGGGGTCGAGCGCGACCTCGTGCACACTATTGCGGTGCGGGCTGTCGGGTGCGACGTCTTGCACGAGCGATCCGCCGTGCTCGACGTTCAGCAACTGGAACCCTCGGCAGATGACGAGCACAGGCAACCCCGCGGCGAGCGCGGCCGCGGTCATGTCGGCCTCGAACTGATCCTGCGCGGCGAAATCCGCGACCGACGTGGTTTCAAGCGGTTCCTGACCGTAGCGGCGCGGATCGATGTCCGCACCACCGGGTACGAGCAGCGCGTCGAGGCCGCCCAGTCGTTCCGCTGCGGGCGATGGCCCCTCTGCGAAGAGCATGAGGGGCTCACCGCCCGCGCGGACGACCGAGCGCAGCACGGCGGCGGCAACCGCGCTGCCGTCGAAGCGAAGCCCGTGGATCCGATTCGACCACATCCCCGTCACACCGACGCGAGGTGCGCTCACCGTTATCGCTCCTGCCCCAGCGGGAAGGGCAGCAGCGGCATCCACTTCTGCCACGCCGCGGCGAGCGCACCGTCGGCGACGATCGCCGCGAGCGCCTCGTCGATCTCGAGTCGTAGCGCATCGTTCCCCGGTGCGACACCGACGCCCCACCGATTCCCGGTGGCGACGGTGAATGCCTCGACGAAGTCGGGATCCTCGTTCGCCAGCGGGATCATCACGACGTCGTCGTCGACGAAGCCGTCGATCGCACCCGAACGCGTCGCCTCGATCATGTCGCCGAAGACGTCATCGCTGGCGCCGAAGCTCACGAGCTCGACGTCCGGGAAGGTCTCGGCGAGTTTCATGTTCGTCGAGTTCGCGATGGCCCCGATCCGGCGACCGGCGAGATCTTCGGGAGCACGCGCAGGATCATCGGCGCGCACGATAAGGGTCTCGTTGAAGATCGCATAGGGGCGGGTGAAGTCGACGAGCGCCGCACGCTCTTCGGTCATGCCCTGCCCGCACCATACCGCGTCGGCATCGCCGCGGCGCACCGCCGGGATCATCTCCTCCCAGGGCACCATGACCCACTCGATCTCGGCGCCGATCCGATCGAACACGAGTTTCGCCGCATCGGGCTCGTAGCCGTCGCGACGCACGCCGTCGGGGCTCTTGTCGAACAGCGGCAGCGCAGCCGAATCGATGCAGGCCAGGCGTACCGTCCTCGCCGTGCCGTCGGCGCTCACGGGATCGCCTCCCAGTACTGGTCGAACTCCCACTGCGTGATAAGACCGCAGTAGCGAGCCCACTCATCCCGCTTGAGCTGCAGGAAGATGCGCGTCAGTTCCTCGGGCATCGCACCCATCAGGTACTCGTCGGCCTCGAACGCCTCAATAGCCGCACCGAGCGTGTTCGGCACGACGCCGCCGTTCGCCGCATCGCTCAGCTCGCCCGGTTCGCCCGGGTCGATCTGCGACTCGAGGCCGTGCTCGATCGCCGCAAGCAAGTAGAGATGCGAGAGGTAGGGGTTCACACTCGCATCGGGCAGACGATATTCCATACGCCCGTTCGCGGAGATGCGGATCGCGACGCCACGCGTGTCGAGCCCCCAGTCGGCGCCCGACGGCGCGAACTGGCCCGCATCCCAGAACCGCTTGTAGGAGTTGACAGTCGAGGCCATCACGAGCATCGATCCGGGCGTGTGCAGCAGCATGCCGCCCATCGCGTGGCGTGCGGTCTCCGTGGCATGGAGTTCGATACGGCCGTCTTCGATGACGTTCTCGGCCGGGCCGTCGCCATCGACCCGCCACAGGCTGAGGTTGTGGTGGCAGCCGTTCCCCATCTTGCCGTTGTAGGGCTTCGCCATGAAGCTCGCCTCGAGGCCGAGCTCGCGCGCGACCTGCTTGCAGATCTGGCGGTAGGTGGTCATGCGCTCGGCGGTGAGGTCCGAGCGATCGTAATCCCAGTTCAGCTCGATCTGGCCGTCGTCCTCGTAATCGCCCTGGATCATCGTGAAGTCGAGGGCCTGGCCGTAGCTGATGACCTTCTTGAACACCGGGCGCATCTTCTCGAGGTTCTCGACCTGGTAGGCCGGGCTCTGATCCTCCTTGGAAACGACCTCGATACCGGGGCCGGCCCAGGTCATCTCGGGTTCCAGGCCCGAGCGCAGTTCGAGACCCGTGCGTTCGGTGAAGCCCTTCATGGCGGCCTTGAAGACCGCCCGCGTGTCGAGCGCGACCAGACGGCCGCCGCCTTCGCCGAGGTGGGGCGGATCATACGCGGTGCAGAAGATGCGGCCGACCTCGGGATCCCACGGGAGCACCTGGAAGGTCTCGGGCTCGGGCAGCCCCCAGAACTCGTGCGCGTCGACGCCGCCGCCGATGAGTTCGCCCTCGCGGCTCGTCTGCAGGTCGGTGAGCGCCGTGCGGTGGAACGCGATGCCCTTCTTCAGCATGCGCTCGTAGAGCTCTGCCGGCACCACCTTCGCGACGGTGCGGCTGCCGAGCGTCGGCAGCATGTAGTAGATGTACTTGACACCCGATTCCGCGATGCGGTCGGCAAGTGCTTTCACCGTTTCGGGGCGAAGGTTGGCCTCGCGATGCCGCTCGAAGGCAGTGTCATCGGCGAGGATCTCGCGCAGGGCGGCGCCGAAACTGCCTCCGGTCTTGAGGTCGGTCATTGGGGTTCCTTTCGTCGTTGGAAGGTCGCTGAGCGTCTGGTCGGGGCGCCCGTCAGCGCACCGTGAAATCGATGGGCAGCCGCACCGGGCCGTGATTACCCGAGTCGGGCAGCCATTCGTCGCCTCCCGGGCAGCTGATGTCGGTGAAGTTCTGGGCGAGCAACGGCAGCGCGACGCTCATGTCGGCACGGGCGATGTAGTGGCCGAGGCATTTGTGAATGCCGCCGCCGAACGTGTGGTGCTGCTTGCGGCTCGGAACCTGAATGTCGATGTCGGGGTCGGGGTACGCCTCGGGATCGGTGCCGCTCGACATCGTGAAGAGATGCACGGTCGTGCCCTTCTTGATCGACAGTCCGTTGAACTCGAAATCCTCGTTCGCCTCTCGGGTGACCCAGCGAGTCGACGGGTTGACGCGCAGCCCCTCCTCCAGCGCGGGGCGCGTGAGCTTCGGGTCGGCGGCGAGCAGCTCCCACTGCTCGGGGTGGCGCATGAAAGTCTGGAGGATGAGCCCGAGCTGGTTGCGCGTGGTGTCCATACCCCCGAACAGCATCAGCACGATAGCGTTGCGCAGTTCCACGCCGTTGAGGGTGTCGCCGTCCTTCGACGACACGTCGAGCAGGTTGGAGATCACGTCATCGCCCGGGTTCTCGCGACGCTCCTCGATCAGCTTCTCGACGAAATCGTAGAGCTCCTGCACGGCACGGTCGATACGCTCGATGTCTTCCTTGATCGTGACGCTGAGCGCGTGACCGATCGTGTTGGCTCGCGAGGCGATGAAGGGCCAGTGCTCGTGCGAGAGGCCCATCAGGGCGCACAGGGCCCGTGTGGCGAACGGCTCCGAGAAGTCGGCGACGAATTCGACCTGCTCGCCGCGGGCATGCTTCTCCTTCATGCCGGCGATCAGTTCATTCGCGATCATCTCGAACTCCGGGCCGAGCCGGCGGGCGACTCCCGGAGAGAAGGCGGGGTTCAGCAGATGGCGGATGCGATCGTGCTCGGTGCCCTCGAGAACGAGCAGGTTCTTCTCCCACCAGTCGTAGAAGATGCCGGAATGCACGCCATGGTGCTCCGGCCACTTCGCACTGCCCTGGTTGAGGCTCGGATGCATCAGCAGTTCCGAGACCTCCTTGTATCGCAGCACGCCGATACCGTAATTGGTCTCGGCATACCAGCTCCGCTCGCGCGCGTCGCGCACGGCCTCCGAACTCATCGCGAAGTCGGGAGACGCGATATCGAGGTAGGGGACGGCTTCGGTCTGGGGGGTCATTCGTACTCCTTCGTCGAACTTCCAGGTGGTCTCTTCCGCGATCCGCACAGCGCTGATCGCGATCGCTTGACATAAAAACTATATGTGAAGATTTTATTTCGCAATAGCTCCCGGACGATTCTCAAGATTTGCGAGGGTTACCCAACTAATACCTTGTCTGATTGAATGTTTTATGTCTATCATGAGTGCAGCCTGCCGCTCGCGCTCTGCGCGTACGCGGTTCCCGTCGGCCTTGATCACGCGAAGGAGCTGCGATGTCGACCCATGCGTCACCGAAGATCGCCATCATCGGAAGCGGCCCTGCGGGCTGCTACCTCGCGCAGTCGCTCGTGCGCGGAGCGCCGGACGCCCGGCTGACGCTGATCGATCGCCTCGCCTCGCCGTTCGGCCTCATCCGTTACGGCGTGGCCGCCGACCACCAGCACACGAAGGCGATTACTCGCCAGTTCGAACGTCTCTTCCAGTCGGGCTCGGTGCGCTTCGCGGGAAACGTCGAGATCGGCCGCGATCTCTCACTCGAAGAACTCGCCGAGCAGTACGATGCAGTCGTGCTCGCCACCGGGTTGAGCGTCGATCGACCGCTCGGCGTCCCCGGCGACCGGCTTCCGGGCGTCATCGGCGCCGGCGAGATCACCCGCACGCTCAACGCTCACCCCGACGAGGGCCAGCAGCTGCCGACCCTCGGCAGCACTCCGGTGATCATCGGAGCGGGCAATGTCGCGATCGACATCCTCCGCTTCCTCGTCAAGGACCGGGAGGGTTTCGAGGGGAGTGATATCTCGGATTCCGCGCTCGACGCCTACCTCGCAGCCCCGGCCGATCGCATCACCCTCGTGAGTCGCTCCTCCGCGGCGGAGTCCAAGGGAGATCCGCAGATGCTCAAGGAGCTCGCAGCCCTGCCGCGCGCAACATACACCTCCCCCGACGACCTCACCATCGACCCGGAGACGGCTCCCGATCGCACCGCCGCCGCCCGCGTCGCGGCGATCGCCGACATGGTATCGGCCGAGCGCCCCGAGCACCCCGGCCCGCGCGTCACGCTCCGGTTCGGCCTGCGTCCGGTGCGCATCCTCGGGAACGAGCGCGTGGAAGGCGTGGAGTTCGCCTCTGGCGATGAGACCATCGTCGTTCCCGCGACGTCCGTGCTCACGGCGATCGGGTTCTCGGCATTCGCCGATGATCAACTCGCCGAGCTGGTCGCGGAGCACTCCGAGATCGGCAGGATCGAGCCCGGCCTCTACCGCACAGGTTGGGCGAAGCGGGGCCCTCGCGGCGCGATCCCCGAGAATCGCGCGTGCGCGAAGTCGGTCGCGGACGAGATCCTCGCCGACCTCGCCGACG
>JAGQTL010000108.1 GCA_020439035.1 Leucobacter sp.
CCGCAGTCGACGCATTCGTCGGGATGGATGTACAGCGAGCGTTCGCCCTCGTAGATGCAGTCAACCGGACACTCGTCGACGCATGCCCGATCCTTCACGTCCACGCACGGAAGAGCGATCACATACGTCACGGGCCGGCCTTTCACTCGAGGAGCAGGGTTTCCAGCTTACTCCTTCACCTCGTCGACCAGACGCGGCGCTCCCGGCTTCGGAGGGCTACTTCTGGGACACGTAGAGCGCGCCGTAGAGATCCGTGGACCAGAGGCTCGCCGTACCGGAACCGTCGATCAGATGCAGCGCGACGAGGCGCTCACCGGTCTGCAGTTCGCGCACGAACTCGCTCACCTCGTCGGCGGTTCCCGTCACCGTCATCTTGAAGCGGGTGGGCAGTACGCCCTCGAGCGGCTCCTCGAAGTTCTCGCCGACCGGTTCGAGCAGGTCGAAGTCGGTGAGCGTCGCGCCGCTCTTCTCCTCGAGGGTGTAGAACTCGGAGATGAGGCCGGAAGCCGACTCGGAGCCCGACGTCTCCGGCACGGAACGGCGCAGCTGCGAGATGTCCCGGCCCAGATCGAGCACGCGGGATTTCGCCGCGCGGAGGATCGTGATCTGATCGCTCATCTCCTGGTTGCGCTGCGCGGTCTCGTCGGCCACGCCCTGCGTGGTCGCGGCTCGGGAGAGCTGCGGCAGCAGGCCGAACCCGACGCCGGCCATGATGAGGGCGATGCAGAAGGCGATGCCGGCGACCAGCCACGCCTGTGTTCTTCTCGGAATCACTCCGATTCCTCCTCTTCAGCGAAGCGGCCGGAAAGCGCCCCGGAACCGAGCCCGATGTGGAGGTCGACGAGCCGCTGCCCGTCGACCATCGCCGTACCCGCGACGATCATGCACTGGAAGCCGGGCAGCTCCGAGGCGAGGTTCGTGAACTCCGAGACCGGCAGCAGTCGCTCGGAGCTCGTGGTCACGTGAAGCACCGCGGTCTCGGCCAGGCACACCGTGCTCGTGTCGATGTCACCCTCCCCTTCGAGCCGCACCGGCGAGTCGAGCATCTGCCCGGCGAAACGCGCGAGTTCCACGTCCGCCGGCATCTCGGTCGTGAGCTGATCGCGCAGATCGGAGAACAGCACCTCGCGGTTGATCAGCGCCTCGCGGATGCGCTTCAGGCCGTTGAGATCGTCGAGCGACTTCTGCACGTCGGAGAGCCGCTGCAGCTCGATCGCGAGCTCGCCGGTCTCGGCATCCGCCTGGCTCAAGCGCAGCTCCGCGTTCGCCACCGGGATGAAGCCGACCGCCCAGATGACGCCCGCGAGGATCGCGCTGACGAACACGCCGACCAGCAGTCGCTGCATGATCCGATCGTGCAGGCGATCGGCGCGCTGCTTGGCCGGCAGCAGGTCGACCCGCGGCGTCCCGCCGACGCCGGCCTGCCGCTTCGCCTTTCGCGCCTGCTGTCCCTCGGCCCGCTTCCCGGCCCGCTTCTCGGCGCGTTTCCCGGCCCGCTCCGCCTTCGGCGCGCTCGCGCTCTCCGGGGCCTGCTCGTCGCTGCCGGGCGTCGGCTCCGCCTCGGGTTGTCCCTGCGACTTCTTCGACGCGGCTCGCTTCGATGTCCGCTTTTCCTTCGCCATGGCTACTTGCCCCCCAACGCCAGACCCACGGGAATCGCGAGGTCGGCCTCCGACCCCGCGAGCGCACCCAGCAGCTTCAGGTGCTTGGGCCGCCGGACCGCGGCGAGCGGGTCGCCGACCGTGGCGGGCAGCCCGACGAACTCGCGCACGGCGTCGACGAGGCCGGGAAGCGCGGTCTCCGAACCCAGCAGGATGACGCTCTCGATCTCGGCATCGTCGCGGTTGCTCAGATAGAAGTTGTTGGTGCTGCGAATCGAGCCGAGGATCTCGGTGACCGCCTGGAGCACGGCGTTCGATGCCTGGCCGTACTTCGGATCGTTGCCGTGCAGGATGCCGAGCTGCTGCTTGGCCTGCGTGGCCTGGTCGTGATTCCATCCGGTGACGCTCATGACCGAATCCGTGATGTTCTCGGCGCCCGCCGCCACGATGCGCACGAATCGCGGGATGCCGTCCTGCGCCACGACGAGGAAGGTCGTGCGGGGGCCGAATGCCACGATCGTGTGCGTACCCGCGAGCGTGTCGCCCGCGCGCAGCGCTCGCAGGATCGCGAACGGCGAGAGGTCCACGCCCGCGACCTTGAGCCGGGCCGCCTCGAGCGCGTCGACATCGGCTTCGACGCCCTCCTTCAGCGCGGCGACGAGGAGCCCGTTCACCTGCTGCGGCGAGCTGCCCTCGACGAGCTCGACCGGATAGAAATCGAGGATCGTCTCGGTCACGGGCACCGGCAGGATGTCGGCGACCTGGAACGGGAGCGCCTGCCGGAGCTGATCCGGCGTCATCTGGTCGACCGTGTGGTCGCGCACGAGCACGCGCTGATTGCCGACGCCGAGGACGACGCGTTTGCTGCCGAACTTCGCGAGCGACCAGAGCTCCCGGATCGCCGCGGTCACGGCCGCGCCGTCGATGACCTCGCCGTCGCGCGCGACACCCTCGTCCAGGGCGACGGCGGCGGCCTTCACGAGGCTCGGCCGTTTGGAGTCGGGGTTCGCGACCTCAGCGGCGACCAGACGGGTGGCCGTGATGTCGATGCCGACGATGCTCTTTGGCATGCCTCAGCGCCTCTCTCGTCGTGTCCCGGGGCGCATCGGCGCACACCTCGGAGTTGATTGTAGCCATACGTTCGCGCATCCGACAAAGGATCGAACCGCGTGCCCGAAATGTTTCATGCGCGCACCATCCCCACCGCGAGCGCATAGGCGTGAAGGAGCGATTCGCCCCAGAGCACGCCGACGACCGCGCCGGCGAGCATCGAGGGGCCGAACGGCACGCCCGTCTTCCTCGTGGCCCGCTTCAGGGCGATCAGAACGAGCCCGACGACCGCGCCGACGAGGAAGCCCGCGAAGGCGCCGATGACGAGCGCGCCCCAGCCGACGAAGCCGAGTGCCGCGCCGACGAGCGGCGCGAGTTTGACGTCACCGCCGCCGATGCCGCTCGGGTAGACGATCGCGATCACCAGGTAGAGCAGGAACAGGGCGGCGGCGCCCCCGAGCGTCGACCCCAGTGCCGCCCAGTCGCGAAGGAGCAGGGCGGCCGCGGCGAGCAGGGCGACGACGACGAACAGGCTCGGGAGCACGATGCGATCCGGAAGCCGCCGGTGCTCGAGGTCGATCAGCGTCAGCGCGATGCCAGCGGCGACGAACCAGAGATAGGCGATGAGCGCCAGCCAGGCCGAGAGCTGCGGAGCGAAGCCCTCCCCCGCACCCTGCCAGAACGACACGCCCCACCACCAGGCCGTCAGCGCGAAGGCGGCAGCCGTGGCGAGTTCGACGAGCGGATAGCGTGCGCTGATGCGCTCATGGCAACTCGCGCAGCGCCCGCCGAGGGCGAGCCAGGAGACAACGGGAATGTTCTGCCAGGGTCGGATCGGGGCCTCGCATCGAGGGCACCGGCTGTTCGGGACCAGCGACTCGCCGCGCGGCACCCGCCAGATCACGACGTTGAGGAACGAACCGATCAGCACACCGAACACGCCGACGACGCCGATGACGACCGGAAGCATCGCATTCGCGATCACCTGAGCGCTCACCCGAGATCGCGCTGCGAGATCGGGGCCGCCATCAGCCCGCCCTTGATGGTCGGGGTGGCGCTCCCGCCGCCGCCTTCGCTCACGCTCCCGGTGACGCCGCCGAAGGTGGCCCCTGGCAGCGTGATCGTGGTGATGTCGAGCGTGCCGCCGGACCCCCCGTCGTCGAGATCCTTCGTGAAGACGCCGGCGCGCAGGGTCCCCGCCGAGATCGTGACGCCGCAGGGCGTGTACACGTTCACCTTGACACTCGTCGTCACCGAGGTGCCCTGGAACACGACCCGACCTCCGCCGCTCGGGCAATCGGCCACGCCGTTCGTGAGGTTCGCGTCGGGCGTGACGATCGAGAATTGCTTCTCGCCGGCGCCGCTGCCCGACAGGCTTGTGGCCCCCCACGGCATCGTGGCGTTCTTCACGATGAGCGCGAGGTTCGATTTCAGCGCCAGGGAGCCGGAGACGCCGATCTGGCCGGTGCAGGCGGTCGTGTCGATCACCGTGCTCGCGGTGCGCGAGGCGATCCCCTGCCAGAAGGACGCATTGCCCCAGAGGTCTGCGGCCTTCGTGCAGTTCGTTGAGCCGGCGGTCCACTTCTCATAGGTGTAGCCCGCGGATTCCCACACGCTTCGGTCGAATCCGTAGTCGACCCAGCCAGGGAGGTCCGCCGGATCCGGCACCCGGTTCTTCGGCGTCGTCGCGCTGTTCGGGAATTTCTTGCCGTTCAACGGCGACGAGCCGGCGCCACTGCCCGTGATCGCGCCGACCGCCTCGAGCCTGCCCGACACGTTCATGCTGTTCGAGTTGACCACGATGCCGGCGCCCGAGTAGATGCTGTCGAGCACCACCGGCACGTTGCCCACCGTGACCGTGCCGCCCGCGTAGAGGCTCCCCCGTGCCGACGAGATGCCGAGGTTGTGATTGAGCGTCACGGTCCCGGTCGCGTGAATGCTGTTGAAGGCCTTGTTGCCGCCCGTCGTATCGTTCACGTTTCCGCGAACGTAGAGGTCACCCGAAAGCAGGCAGTCGTTGTTGAGCTTCGCGTTGCCGTTCGCCACGTAGATGTCGCCCGGGATCTTCGTTCCGCCGCCCGTGCACTCGAAGTCCCCGCTCGCGACCACGAACGATGGCGCCGGATCGATCGCGCTCGTGAACTTCATGCCGTTGAACGCCCGGTTGACCGAGCCGATGTAGAAGCCGACGGTATCCATCGGCGTGATCGTGGGGCTCGCCGCCGGTTCGACCGCGTAGGTCGCCTGCACCGTCGCCTCCCCGCCATTGCCGGCGGTCCCCACGGACTCGAACGTGACGGACGGGTTGCTCGGGCTCATGCAGTTGGAGGAATCGACGGTCACGACGTAGCGGGGTTCGACCGTGCTCGTCACGCCCGCGGCCGTGCAGGGATTGCCGCTCTCCCCGATGCTCGCGACCTGCGCGGCGATGCCCGCGTCCGCCGCCGCCTGGGCCTGGATGCTCGCCTTGGTCGTGGCGGCGACCTTCGCCGACCCGAAGAGCGAGACGAAGAAGACGCCGATGAGCGCGAAGCCAACGAGGAACACGCCGATGACCATGGGCATGGCCATGCCGCGCTCATCCCGGTGGAGCAGGCGACCGAGGCGCAGCCCGCGCCGGCCCGCGCGTGCGGTGTGCGTGAGGTTCAACATCTCGCTCTTCACTCTCTGGTCGGCGCCGGGCGCCTCACCCGTCGTTCATGCTCAGAAGCAGGCGCTCGACGCGCCGCCGAATACCCGATTGGACATCTGGCCGCTCACGGTCAGCGGGGAACCGCCGGCTCCGCTGAAATCGAACGCGTAGCGCAGGGTGCCCGTCGTCGTGTTGCCGCCGTCGGCGGCGAAGTACGGTGTCCCGTCGGTCGGCGTCACGTCGGAGACCATATCGACGGCCGCGCCGTACCCGCCGACGGCGTCCGGTTTCACCTGCCGCACGAGCACTCCCCGCGCCTCGTCGACGGTCCAGCGCACGCACGTCCACGCGTTCGGCTGCGCCGGGTCGGTGCCGGCGACGGACGCCGAGAACTCGGTCTTCGCCGGGTTCACCTGGAACCGGCGGGCGTTCCGCACCTCGCCGTTGATCATCGCGACGACGACCTGCGAGTCGTTGGCCGCGGTCGTCGTCTCCCCGACGACGACCTGACTGCGGAACATCGAGATCATCACGCCGACGACCACGGCAGCCAGGAGGCCGAAGACGACGATGTAGATCGAGAGCTCGATGAGACTGAAACCGCGCTCGGCGCGTGCCGTGCGGAGCGTGCGTGCGATGCGGCGGATCATGAGGCTCCGGCGAGCACCTTGGTCGTGGCGTGCGCGATCGCCACGCCATCGCTGCCGCGCACCACCTCGACCTCGACGGTCGCGAGGCGGCCGTCGCACGCGGTGACCGTTCGCCGCACGTCGTAGCGGGTGAGGTCGGCCGGCGAGATGTTCGCCGTGATGTCCAGCGTTCCGAGCGCACGCTCGGCCGCGCAACTCGTGGCAGCGTCCGCCAGCTCGAGGCGGGCCGCGTCGAGCTCGGACGCGACGATGCGGTTCCCCTGCCCGACATCCGAGTTCTGCTGCGCGAGTATGATCGCGTTCACGGTGAAGGGCAGCAGGCCCACGAGCACGATGCCGAGCACGATCATCGCGACGGCGAGCTCGATCATGCCGAAGCCCGCATCACGGCGCAGGCGTTCGCGCAGCGCCCTCATCCTCCACCGCCTCTCCAGGTCCGGCCGATCGCGCATCAGCGCGCCATCAAGACGCCAACGGTGGGTGCCGGCATTCCGGCACCCACCATCGGTTCAGGCTCCGAGCAGGGTTAGCAGCCCGGGCCCTTCTCGGCAGTGCCGCCGTTGACGCTCACGCAGAAGTCGGCGAGGTCGGTGTTGTCGACCGTCACCGAGGTGACCTTGTCGGCGACGAGACCCGCGAGCTTCGTGTTGAGGTCGGCGAGGGCGGTGCCCGGGTTCGCCGCGAGCTCCGAGGCGACCATGGACGCGCCGTTCGACGCGGCGGCCTTGAGCTGGGCCTCCTCGGCGTTGCCGGCGAGGCTGGTGAACACAGGAATGGCGATAGCCACGAGAATGCCGATCACGACGATGACGATCGCAAGCTCGATGAGGGAGAAGCCCTTGTCATCCTGCTTACGGTCACGAAGAACGGCCTGAATGCGCTCGATCATGTTGACTCCGTTAGTGTTGGCGTACCAGGATGAGTCTGCTCTCGAGCGGTGCGGAACCCGAGGGCATCCCTCATCATATGGGACACGCGCCACAAAAATGCAAGCCCCTGGGGCAAAATGTCACGAATGTTATTCGGTGCCGAGTCCGCCTCGACTCACATCCCCGACTCCTGCACGGCCGTGATCATGCTGAACACGGGCAGGTACAGCGAGATCACCATGCTGCCGATCACCCCGCCGACGAGCACGATCAGCAGGGGCTCGATCAGGCTCGTCAGCTGGTCCGAGGCCGTCTCGACCTCGAGATCGTAGAACTCCGAGATCGTCGTGAGCATCTGATCGAGCGAGCCCGAATCCTCGCCGACGGCGACCATCTGCGTGACCATCGGCGGAAACACCTCGTGCTGCGCGAGCGGTTGCGCGAACGGCCTGCCCTGCCGCACGGAGTTCTCCGCGTCAGCCAGCGCCTGCTCGATCACCCAGTTGCCCGACACCTTCGAAACGAGCGAGATCGCCTGCAGCATCGGCACGCCCGCCCGCAGCATGATGGCGAGATTGCGCGAGAAGCGCGCGATCGCGACCTTGCGGAACAGCTGGCCGAACACCGGCATCTTCACCTTCGCCGTGTCGACCACGCGGCGCACGGCGTCGTCCTTGCGATGCCGCGTGTACCAGAGGGCGATGAGTAGGACGATCACGGCCACCGCCGGCACCCAGATCACCGCCGAGCGCGAGAGGCCGATCAGGATCAGCGTCGGCACCGGCAGTTCGCTGCCGAGGTTCGCGAACATGTTCTCGAAGGTCGGTACGACGAAGAGCAGCATGGCGACGACCGCGAGCACGGCGACGCCCAGCACGACGATCGGGTAGGCCATCGCGCCCTTGATCTTCTGCTGCAGCTTCATCTCCGTCTCGAAGTTGTCTGCGATGGAGTCGAGCGCCTCGTCGAGAAAGCCGCCCGCCTCGCCGACCTGCACGAGGTTGATCATGAGCGGCGGGAAGATGTCGTTCTGCCGTTCGAGCGAGACCGAGAGCGCGGTTCCCTGCCCCACTTCCCGGCGCACCTCGCCGAATGCGCGGGCGAGGCCGGCGTGCTCGGTCTGCTGGCCCATGATCTCGAGCGCGCGGAGCAACGAGACTCCCGAGCGGATCATCACGGCCAACTGTTTCGACGCGACGGCGAGGTCGCGCAGCTTCGGCTTGCCGCCGCCGATCCCGGTGTCGAGATCCCGACTCAGCAGGCCGAGGCTGGCGTTGTCCCGCACCGAGAGCGGCGTCAGCCCCAGAACGCGCAGTTCATTCACCGCCGCCGCTTCGTTCGCCGCGTGCAGCTTCCCCTTGACCACCTTGCCGCGCGCATCGCGGGCACGGTACACGTAGAGCGCGCGACCTACTGATTCGACCACGGCGACCCCCCCGCTGCGGCGGTGCTCGCGCCGCTCGCGCCGACCAAGGTCTTGAAACTGTTCACATCGCCCGCCTTCCCCAGCGCCTCATCGTAGTCGACCTCCCGGCTCTTCACGAGAGCCGCGAGCGACTGATCGATCGTGTGCATGCCATTCGCCGCGCCCGCCTGCAGGGCCGAGTAGATCTGGTGCGTCTTGCCCTCGCGCACGAGGTTGGCGATCGCCGGGGTCATCCGCAGCACCTCCGTCGCCACGACGCGGCCGCCGCCGGGCTTGCGCAGCAGGGTCTGCGAGACGACGCCGCGCAGGCTGCCGGCCAACTGGCTGCGGACCTGGCCCTGCTGATGCGCCGGGAAGACGTCGAGGATGCGATCCACGGTCTGCGCGGCATCGACCGTGTGCAGCGTGCCGAAGACGAGGTGACCGGTCTCGGCCGCGGTGAGCGCCATCGCGATGCTCTCGAGGTCGCGCAGCTCGCCCACCAGGATCACGTCGGGATCCTGGCGCAGCACGTGGCGCAGCGCCTCGGCGAAGCCGTGCGTGTCCTCACCGACCTCGCGCTGGTTCACCAGGCTCTTCTTGTGCTGGTGCAAGAACTCGATCGGGTCCTCCACCGTCATGATGTGGCAGGCGCGCTCGCTGTTGACCAGGTCGATGAGCGCGGCGAGCGTGGTCGACTTGCC
>JAGQTL010000005.1 GCA_020439035.1 Leucobacter sp.
CTGCCGCTGAAGCCGTTCAAGACGATGGCGATCAACGTCGAGGGCGAGCTGCGCCCCGGCGTGACGGCGAAGGACATCATCCTCGCGGTCATCGCGAAGATCGGCACGGGCGGCGGCCAGGGCTACGTCCTGGAGTACCGCGGCAGCGCGATCCGCTCGCTCAGCATGGATGGCCGCATGACCATCTGCAACATGTCGATCGAGGCGGGCGCGCGCGCCGGCATGGTGGCACCCGACGAGACCACGTTCGCCTACGTCAAGGGCCGCCCGCATGCGCCGCAGGACGCCGACTGGGACGCGGCGGTCGAGTACTGGAAGTCGCTGCCGACCGACGAGGGTGCCGTGTTCGACGCCGAGGTCTTCATCGACGCGAATGAGCTCGAGCCGTTCGTGACCTGGGGCACGAACCCGGGCCAGGGCGTGCTGCTGAGCGACAGCGTGCCCGATCCGGCCGCGATCGAGGATCCGAACGAGCGCGCCGCGGCCGAGCGCGCGCTGGAGTACATGGACCTCGCGCCCGGCACCCGCATGAAGGAGATCCCGGTCGACGTCGTCTTCATGGGCTCGTGCACGAACGCCCGTTTCGACGATCTGCGGGCCTTCGCCGACATCATCAAGGGCAAGCAGAAGGCCGAGGGCGTGCGACTGATGGTCGTGCCAGGATCGGCGCGGGTGCGTCTCGAGGCCGAGAAGGTCGGCATCGACAAGATCATCACCGACTTCGGGGGCGAGTGGCGCTTCGCCGGGTGCTCGATGTGCCTCGGCATGAACCCAGACCAGTTGCAGCCGGGCGAGCGCTGCGCGGCGACCTCCAACCGCAACTTCGAGGGCCGCCAGGGCAAGGGCGGCCGCACCCACCTGGTCTCGCCGCTCGTCGCCGCGGCGACCGCGATCCGTGGCACGCTGTCGAGCCCGTGGGACCTGCAAGAGGATGCCGCGAAGGGCATCACGCACGATGCGGCGACCCCCGCGACCGAGACGAGCGAGAAGGCGGCCTGATCATGGAGAAGTTCACCACACTGACCGGCATCGCCGTGCCGCTGAAGCGCTCGAACGTCGATACCGACCAGATCATCCCCGCGGTGTTCCTGAAGCGCGTGACGAAGACTGGCTTCGACGACGCGCTCTTCCACCACTGGCGGCAGGATCCCGATTTCGTGCTCAATCAGCCGGTGTACGCGGGCGCCGAGGTGCTCGTCGCGGGCCCCGACTTCGGCACCGGGTCATCGCGCGAGCACGCGGTCTGGGCCCTGCGCGACTACGGCTTCAAGGTCGTGATCTCGGCGCGGTTCGCCGACATCTTCCGCGGCAACTCGGGCAAGCAGGGCCTGCTCGCGGCGCAGGTCGAGGAGGCCGACGTCGAGCGCATCTGGGCGGTGCTCGATGCGAACCCCGGTGCCAAGGTGACGGTGAGCCTCGAGGATCGCACGGTCGCGGCCGGCGATCTCGTCGTGCCGTTCCAGATCGACGACTACACGCGCTGGCGCCTCCTCGAAGGGCTCGACGACATCTCGTTGACCCTGCGCAACGAGGAGGCGATCACCGCGTTCGAGGCCGGCCGGCCGAGCTGGATGCCCACGACGCTCCCGGTGCGGACCGCCGAGGAGGCGAACGCGTGACCGCTCCCGAGACGGCTGCGCAGGCGCAGGCCAGCGCGGAGGCCGCGGGCCTCAAGCAAGACGCGAAGAAGGCGGGCGAGCGCGTCGGCCTCACCTCTGACGAGATCATCGTCAACGGCGGCCGGCCACTGACCGGTCGCATCGAGGTGCGCGGAGCCAAGAACCTCGCGACCAAGGCGATGGTGGCGGCCCTGCTGGGGCGCACGCCGAGCGTGCTGCGCAACGTTCCCAACATCTCGGACGTGCGCGTGGTGGCGGGGCTGCTGGCGCTGCACGGCGTGCTCATCACCCGCGGCGACGATCCGGCGGAGTGGCACCTCGACCCCTCGAACGTCGAGCGCGCCCACCACGCCGACATCGACGCGCACGCGGGATCATCGCGCATCCCGATCCTGTTCTGCGGCCCGCTGCTGCACCGGCTCGGCCAGGCGTTCATCCCCGACCTGGGCGGCTGCCGCATCGGCGACCGCCCGATCGACTTCCACCTCG
>JAGQTL010000109.1 GCA_020439035.1 Leucobacter sp.
AGGTGCCGCCGTACGAGTACGCGCATCCGCTCGACCTGCTCGATCAGGTGATCGACCGCGGGCAGACCCCGCTGCTCGTCGCGCTCGACGGCGTGACCGACCCGCGCAACCTCGGGGCGATCGTCCGGTCGACCGCGGCCTTCGGCGGGCAGGGCGTCATCGTGCCGCAGCGCCGTTCCGTCGGCGTGAATGCCGCGGCCTGGAAGACGTCGGCCGGTGCCGCCGCGCGCGTTCCCGTCGCCATGGCGCCCAACCTGACCCAGACCATCAAGTCGCTGAAGGATCGTGGGGTCTTCGTGATCGGCCTCGACGGCGGCGGGGACGTGCAACTCCCGGGGCTCGAACTGGCCGACCGCCCGCTCCTGCTCGTGATCGGGAGCGAGGGCAAGGGGCTCTCGAGGCTCGTCACCGAGACCTGCGACGCCGTCGTCTCGATCCCGATCTCGGCGGCGACCGAATCCCTGAACGCCGGCATCGCGGCGAGCGTGGCGCTGTACGAGGTGGCGAAGCTGCGCGCGGCCACCGGCGCTGCGGAGGCTCCGCAGGCGGAAGGCTGACCCGGGCTCACAGCACGATGAGTTCGGTCGCGCGCCAGTGGCGATGCGACCATTCGAGGCGCAGCGCGACGGCGCGGCTGCGATCCAGCGTCCGCAGCACGACCGCGGCTTCGGCGACCGTCTCGAGCGGCCGGTCGACGCGGAGCGCGGTGGCCCGGGGCCGCTGCTGACGCATGTCGCGATACACGGCCCGGCGGTCTCCGAAGCTCGCCCGCTGCACGGCGAGACTGCGCGCCGCCGCCACCGTGATGAGCGGGCCGAGCTGCATGAGCGAGCGCGTGCCCTCGACCACCTGGAAGCCCTGCACGGCCAGGGCGCGGATGAAGCCGGGCTCCGGATCCGGGATCACGTCGCCCGGATCGGGCGCGGGCTCGGGCAGTGGCGGCACGGCGACGAGCAGCGGAGCCGGCGAGGGCACCCGGAAGGCGCGGGAGGGATCGCCGATCGACGTCGGGCGGATGTCGGGGTCGGGATCGATCGTTCGGCGCAGCGGCACGGGCATGGGAGGCTCCCTCGATGAGATTCGTTCGGTCGGCGCCCCCCGCCGTGCACGCGCATTCCCCGTGAGCGTCGCCGTTGACGTTCACCGGGATGGCGTAGCGTTTTCACGATAGAAAACGGGCGCTTTGCGCTGTCAAGAGGCGAAATAGCCCAGTGAATCGAGCCTTTGTTCGACGGTGCGCGGCTGCTTCGGGAGCGCTGCGCGGGGGCCCGCGCAGCCGCAGCGCACCCGCGCCGACGCAGGCTCTAAGCTGAACAGGTGTCTACGCTTCGCAATCTCGCCGCCACCTACACCAGTCTGAGCGACGACGAACTCGGCTGGCTCGAACTGCTGCTGCTCGACTGGCCGCTCCTCGCCGATCTGGCGCTCGGCGACGTGGTGCTGTGGGCCCCCGCCAACGACGGCGGCTACATCGCCCTCGCGCACAGCCGCCCGGCGGGATCCGCCACCCTCTTCTACCGCGATGTGATCGGTGACTTCATGCGGGCGGATTGGTGCGAGGTCGCCGACGAGGCGCTGCTCACCGGCGGCCCGGTCGACTCGAAGACCCCGGTGTGGTACGAGGAAGCGGCGATGCGGCTGACCGCGTACGCGGTGAGCCGGCGCGATGACGCGGGCCAGAACGCGGGCACCGCGCGCAACACCGACACCGGCGTGATCTTCACGGGCCTGAAGACCCGGCCCTTCGCCGTGCTGACCGTGCACACGAGCGCGGTGGACCAGCAGGGCGCCTCGCGCATGGGCACCGCCTTCCGCGAGGTCGCGGCCGACCTCTTCGACATGATCCAGCACGGGCTCTTCCCGTCGCCCGGCAGCACGCGCGGCCGGCAGCGCGGGGCGCCCCGCGCGTCCGACGGCCTCGTGCAGATCGATACCGAAGGCGACGTCACCTTCGCCAGCCCGAACACGCAGACCACCTTCACGCGCCTCGGGTACCGCGACGAACTCGAGGGGGAGAACTTCTCGGAGGTGATCGCCGAGCTGGTCAAGGGTCAGTTCGACACGAACGAGTCGCTGCCGTTGATCGCCCAGGGCCGGGTGGCCAAGCGCGCGGACATCGAGGCGAGCGGCCGCATTGTCACGCTGCGCTCGATCCCCGTGATTCGGGACGATGAGCGTATCGGCGGCATCGTGCTCACGCGCGACGTGTCGGAGCTCCGGCAGCAGGAGCAGGAGCTCATCACGAAGGATGCGACGATCCGCGAGATCCACCATCGCGTCAAGAACAACCTGCAGACCGTCGCCTCGCTGCTGCGCGTGCAGGCCCGCAGGGCGCGCAGCGCCGAGGCGAAGGAGGTGCTCGGGCAGGCCATGCGTCGCGTCGCCGCGATCGCCGTCGTGCACGACACGCTCTCGACCGGGCTCTCGCAGATCGTCGACTTCGACGTGGTGTTCGAGCGGGTGCTCGGCCTGGCCGCGGAAGTCGCGAGCCTGCACGGCACGACCGTGCATCCGAGCAAGGAGGGCGTGTTCGGCGAACTCCCGTCCGAGTACGCGACCCCGCTCGCCCTGGCGCTCACTGAGATCGTGACGAACGCGGTGGAGCACGGTCTCGCCGGGCGCGAGGGTGAGGTGTTCATCCACGCGGATCGCAGCGACGAGAGATTGAGCGTCGAGGTGATCGATACCGGCTCGGGCCTCCCCGACGGCGCGGTGGGCGACGGGCTCGGCACCCAGATCGTGCGCACGCTGATCGAGGGGGAGCTCGGCGGGTCGATCAGCTGGGGGCCAGACTCGCGCGGCGGCACCCGGGTGTCGATCGTCGTACCCATGCGCTGGATCCGCGCCTCGGAGTAGTGATCCTGCGCTCGGGTGTGCCGGGGGTCGGGCGGGCCGCGCTCGGGTGTGCCGGGGTCGGGTGTGTCGGAACTCAGTGCCAGCCCGGCAGCCAGAGGTGCGCGCGCCAGAACCATTCCGGTACCGGCATCGCCGACCAGAGCGGGTAGAAGAGCAGCCCGAGCAGCACCGCGGTCGAGAGGAAGATCGCGACGGCGGCCCGGCGGCCCCGCAGTGATCGGGGATCGCGCGCGAGCCGGATGCCCGCGAGCTCGATGAGCGCCCCCGGATCGCTCCCGCCCCGCGGCCTCTCCGCGCTGCGGGGGTCCGTCGCGACATCGGGTGCCGCGGCGACGGTATGCCGGGCGCGCGACGGCCGGCTCGAACTCACCGCAGCGAGTATCAGCCCGAGTGCGAGCGCGGAGAAGGGCGTGAGCGCCACGGCGTAGAAGTGGAACACCGCCGAGCGCGAGCTCGTGATGAGCCAGGGCACCCACCCCGAGAGGTAGCCGGTGAGCACGAAGGCGGCCACCCACACCCCCGAACGCCGCAGCAGCTCCACGCGGATCGCGGCCCGCACCACGATCCACAGCAGCAGGAGCAGGGCGGCGACGCCGGCCCACGTAACGAGGGGGTTCGGCAGCGTCCCGATGGCGGCCACGCAGCTCGTACCGGGCGGGCAGCCGCCGAGCTCCGGCTCGCTGCTCCAGTACATGCCGGTGGGGCGCAGCGCGAGCGGCCACCCCCAGGGATTCGCCGCATACGGGTGTTCGGCGCTCAGGGTGACGTGCCAGCTCAGCGTGTGCGCGTGCCACTCCCAGAGGGAGACCCACCAGGGGGTGCCCGGTTCGCGCCAGGAGGCACCCGGATTGAGGATCCAGCCGAGCCAGGTCGCCAGATAGGTCGCACCGGCGGCCGGGAGCGCGATCGCCGCGGTGATGAGGGCCTGGCGCGCGGAACCCAGGATAGGGCGATCCGCGATCCGCGTGCGGAGCACCAGGTCGCGCATCACGATGAGGACCAGCAGGGCGGCGAGCGCATACAGGCCCGACCACTTCACCGCCGCGGCCGCGCCAAAGACGGCCCCGGCGGCGAGCAGCCAGGGGCGGCGCCAGAGCGCGGGGCCGAGGCGTGCGGCGCCGCGCTCAGGCCGGGCTCGGCTCGACAGCGGTGCCGCGGCACGCGGGTCGATCGCCCCGCCCGCAGCCTGATCCTGCCAGATGCACACCGCACCCAGCACGATGAACAGCGTGAGGAAGACGTCGAGCAGCCCGACCCGGCTCATCGCGATGTGCGTGCCGTCAATCGCGAGCATCAGGCCGGCGAACACGGCCACGGCGAGGCTGCGCGTCATCATCCATCCGAGGCGCATGGTGAGGCCCACGGTCGTGATGCCGGCGACGGCCGCAGCGATCCGCCAGCCCCAGGCGCTCTCCGCGCCGAAGAGCAGCACGCCGAGCCCGATCAGCCACTTCCCGAGCGGCGGGTGGGCGATCGGCGCCGCGTCGGCCGTGAACGCCGACGGGTCCGCGAATGCCGGATCGTCGTCGGGCCACTGGGTCGGGAACCCGTGCGCGAGCTGGCTGATCGCATCGCGCACGTAGTAGATCTCGTCGAACACCAGCCGGTGTGGCGCATCGAGCTGCCAGAGGCGCAGCGCCGCGGCGAGCAGCAGCACTCCCGTGGGCAGGAGCCACCGCAGGTGACGGGACAGGGGGATCACCGCTCCAGCTTAGAAGCCGCGATCCCCGGTACCCCGGCGCACTACGATAGAGGGCGTGCCTACTCGCCTCTCGAATTTCTTCCTGAAAACGCTCCGCGAAGACCCGGCCGACGCCGAGGTCGCGAGCCACAAGCTCCTGGTGCGCGCCGGCTACATCCGGCGCCAGGCCCCGGGCGTGTTCGCCTGGCTGCCGCTCGGCCTGCGGGTGAAGGCGAAGCTCGAGCAGATCATCCGCGAGGAGATGGAGGCGGCCGGGGCCCACGAGGTCTACTTCCCCGCACTGCTGCCGCGCGAGCCCTACGAGGCGACCGGGCGCTGGGAGGAGTACGGCGATGCGCTGTTCCGCCTGCAGGATCGCCACGGCGCCGATTACCTCCTCGCGCCGACGCACGAGGAGGCCTTCACGATGCTCGTGAAGGACATCGTGAGCTCGTACAAGGATCTGCCGCTCACGATCTACCAGATCCAGGGCAAGTACCGCGACGAGGCCCGGCCCCGCGCCGGCCTGCTGCGCGGTCGAGAGTTCACGATGAAGGACGCGTATTCGTT
The DNA here is from genome assembly GCA_020439035.1 of Leucobacter sp. Lineage (GTDB taxonomy): Bacteria > Actinomycetota > Actinomycetes > Actinomycetales > Microbacteriaceae > Leucobacter. The sequence goes on from JAGQTL010000109.1 coordinate 5,108, forward strand.
CGACGTCACGGACGAGGGGCTCGATACGAGCTACCGGGCGCAGCGCGACGCGTACGAGCGCATCTTCCAGCGGCTCGGCCTCGAGTACGTGATCGTCTCGGCGGATGCCGGGGCGATGGGCGGATCGAAGAGCGAGGAGTTCCTGCTGCCGACCTCGATCGGCGAGGACACGTTCGTGCGCTCGGCGGGCGGCTATGCGGCGAACGTCGAGGCGTACCGCAGCGCGGTGCCCGCGGCGCTTCCGCTCGAGGGGCCGGCGGCGCGGGTCTTCGACTCGCCCGAGACGCCGACCATCGAGACCCTGGTCGCGCTGACGAACGCGGTGCTGCCGCGCGAGGACGGCCGCGACTGGACCGCGGCCGACACGTTGAAGAACGTCGTGCTGGCGGTGACGCCGCACGGCGGCGAGCGCGAGCTCGTGATCATCGGCGTTCCCGGTGATCGCGACGTCGATATGAAGCGCGTCGAAGTGGCGTTCCCGCTCTGCGAGGTCGAGCCCGCGACCGATGGCGACTTCGCGAAGCACCCGGGGCTCGTGAAGGGGTACATCGGCCCCGGCGCCTTCGGCGGCGCCGATGGCGTGCCCGTGCTCGGCGAGGCTGGCTCGACGGGGATCCGCTATCTGCTCGATCCGCGCGTCGTCGACGGCACGAGCTGGGTCACCGGCGCGAACGAGCACGAGAAGCACGTGGCCTTCGCGATGGCCGGCCGCGACTTCGTGGCCGACGGCGTCGTCGACGTGGCGAGCGTGCGCGACGGCGATCCGGCGCCCGACGGATCGGGCCCGGTCACGCTCGAGCGCGGCATGGAGATCGGCCACGTGTTCCAGCTCGGCCGGAAGTACGCCGAGGCGCTCGGGCTCAAGGTGCTCGACGAGCACGGCAAGCTCGTGACGGTGACGATGGGCTCGTACGGCATCGGCGTGACGCGGATCATGGCCATCCTGGCCGAACTGCATCACGACGATCGCGGTCTCATCTGGCCGCGTGCGATCGCGCCGTTCGACGTGCATGTGGTGGCGACCGGCAAGGACCCGGCGATCTTCGAGGTCGCCGAGGCGCTCGTCGCGACGCTCGATGCGGCCGGGGTCGACGTGCTGTTCGACGACCGCCCGAAGGTGTCGCCCGGCGTCAAGTTCGGGGATGCCGAACTGCTCGGCGTGCCGCGCGTGGTGGTCGTCGGCCGGGATGCCGTCGAGGGGTACGCCGAGGTGTGGGATCGTGAGGCGGGCACGAAGGATCGCGTGGCGATCGCCGACGTGCCGGCGCTGTTCGCCTCCTAGTCGAGGGCGCGCCGGGATACGGCGCTCACAGCCACCCGATTCGCCCGATGCGGGCGAGTTCTCCACAGATGCGAGCCACGGGCCTCGGGCGCGCCCTCACCCCTGCTCGAATGGGGTGAGCGGTCGTAGCGGGTGATGGGCCCGCGCCGCGCTAGTGAAGGGTGCGCCAGTGTCGAACATCACCGTTTCATACGCCGAGATCGAACAGGCCGCGGCACAGCTCGCGCAGGGGCAGGATGAGATCGCCGCACGGTTGCGAGCGATGCGGCAGCGCATCCAGCAGCTCGGGTCATCCGGCTTCGTGACCGATCGCGCGTCCGTCGCCTTCACCGAGTCGTTCGACGCGTACACCGCGAGTGCGGACGCGGTGATCGCGAAGCTCGGCGAGATCCGCGCCTTCCTCGCGCAGGCCGCGGGCGCGCTGCGCGACATGGACGCGCAGATCGCCGCGCGGATCCGCTGATGGGACGCCGGGATGCCCGCGAACGCGAACGAGCTGGTGCTCGACGACGAGTCGCTCCGAGCCGCTGCCGACCAGCTGCTCGATGCGGCCGCGGCGCCGCGTGGGCCGCGCCATCTGCCGATGCTGAATCCGCAGACCTCCACGGCGGCACGGGTGACGATCGGCGCCTTCATGCGCGCCGCAGAGGCGGCTGCTCGTGCGGTGGCGGATGGGGCGGGCGAGACCGCGGCATCGATCGCCGCCCTGATCTCGACGTCGTCGGAGCTCGATGCCGAAATCGCGCGGCTCGTCGGGCCGCGCGTGCTCGCGCCCGGGGCTGGCGGGTGACCGCCCGCAGCGCGCTCGCGTCCGAGGTGCTGCACGGCAGCTCCCCGGTGATCGGCGCACCCGCGGAGGCCGAAGCCGCGGCCCGCGTGCTCGGGAGGATGCGGGACGACATCGAGACCCTGGACGTGCGCGCCGGGCAATCCCTGCTGTTCCTGAACCCGATGCGGTCGGCAGCGGTCGTCGAGGTGCGCGAAGCGATCGTCGGCCGGCTGCTGCCCGGCGCGCGTCGGCTGATGCGGGATCTCGCGTCGGCCACCCGAGCGTTCGATGCCTACGCCGACGAGATCGCGCGGATCCACGCGGCGGCGCGCGCGACCTGCGACGAGGCGGAGCAGCTCCTCGCGCGCGTGCGCGTGTGCGCGATCGAGATCGAGTCGGCGAGTTCGCTGCTCGGCCTCGGCGGCTCCCGGTGGTCCTCGCAGCGGTGGGACGAACGGCCGCCGCTCTGGCCGCCGGTGGGCGAAGACGCGCTCGATGCGCTCGGAGTGCTTGCTCACGGGGAACTGCTGCGTCGAGCGGAGGCGACGACGCTCTGGTGCTCCGCGGCCGCCGCCTGGGGCCGAGCGGCCGACGGGCTCGTCGCCGCACGCGAGCGCTGGGAGCGCTTGCGAAGCGATCGCGTGCAGGCCGAGCAGGCCCTTGTGGCCGTACTCGGTGCGACCGAGCTCGGATCGCTGATACGGCACGGTGCGGCGCCCGAGGCGTACGCCGTGTCCGCGGTCTTCGCGGGCGGCCTCGGCCGTACCGATCCCGCCTCGGCCGCGCCGCGGCTCGGGGCTCTGCTCGAGGGGCGTCTGACGCCGAGCGAGGCAGCCGACCGCTGGTCCGCCGACGGGCTGAGCGAGCGCGAACTCGATCGCGCGCCGATCGGCACGCTCGTCGCACTGGCGAGCGCCGACGGGATTCCGCTCGATCTGCGGGAGCGCGCATCGCGCGCCGTGCTCGCGTTCGCCCTCACGCACCCGGAAACCGTGTACCGGCTGCTCGGCCTCGGGGCGACGGACCTGAGCATCGAGACGTTCAGCGCCCAGCTGGTCGCGCTGAACGGGGCGCTGCAGCAGGCGGAGGGGCGGAGCCGCGCGCTGCCCGGGCCGGGGCCGCACGTCGTGCAACTGCTCGGCCTCGGTGTGCACGACGGAGCGCTCACCGCTGCGGTATCGATCGGAAGCGCCGCCTCGGCCGAGAGCGTCGCCGTGAACGTGCCGGGCATGGGGTCGAGCCTGAGCGGCATCGACAACGGTCTTCGCGGCGCCGAGCAGCTGTATCGCGCGGCGTACCGGGCCGACGCGTCGGCCTCGATCTCGGTGATCACGTGGGTCGGCTACCATGCGCCCGCTATGCCGCCGAGCATCGAGGTGCTGGCGCCGGGCCGAGCAGAGTCCGGGGCCGCGCCGCTCGCAGGTTTTCTCGATGGCCTGGAGGCGGCCCGTGCGCACGGTGCCGCACCCGAGCCGCGCGAGTTCGTCGTCCTCGCCCATTCCTACGGCTCGACCACGGCGGCTGAGGCGTTGACCATGACCGAGGCGCGGGTCGACGCGCTGGTCACGTACGGCTCGGCCGGCTTGGAGCCCGACGCCGGCATCGAGTCCATCCGAGCCGAGAAGGTGTATGCCACGCAGGCGGTGGGCGACCAGGTGGCGGGCATCGGACGCGGCGGCAGCGGCAGGCTGAACCCCATCGGCATGCCCGGCGTCATCGAGTTCTCCGCCGAGGCGTCCGAGACCGGCAGGCGTGTGACGGCGCACGACATGTATGTCGAGCACGACGGCCCGAGCGCGATGAACTGGGGTGGAAAAACGGGGTATCTCTCGGCGGGGGCGACCTCGCTGGAATCGATGGGGCGAATCCTCGTGGGAGGGCGGCCATGACGATTGCGCGATGGTTCACCGCGTTCGGCGCGCTGGCGCTGACCTGCGCGTCTCTCGGGTTGGCGGGCTGCGGCCTCGTCGCCGGCCCCGTGGACGCCGGCCGGATCGGCCGCGCGGAATCGGAAGCGATGCCGCTCGAGCAGCAGTTCGACCTGATGCGGCAGCGCTACGAGCGCATGCAGGAGCTGCTGGCGGACACCCAGGTCGCCGTGGCGCCGGCGGAGCGGGAATGGATCTGGATCTCCCCGGGGCTGTTCCCGGACGCGGGCACCTTCGCGCCCCGGGCCCTGGGCGGCGCGACCGCGAAGAACAGCTACTATCTGGAACTCGTGCGCGCGACGCATGAGCCGGGGGCGAGCGGCAGAGCGGTCGACCTCAAGCCGGGAGAGCGCTTCTTCGCGGCGAACGAGTGGCCGTACGCGAGCTCCGGTGCCGGAAGCAGCGCAGCGGTCGCACGGGCGACGACGCCGGACGACTACCTCGTCGAGTACGAGGTGCAGCCCAACGGGCAGGTGAATGTGGCGGTGTACGGCGGGCCGTTCTGGGGGGATACCGATGGCCTCTTCCGGGCGGCGTACGGGCGGATGCCAGATTCGAGCCTGTCGCCGGGCAGCTCTCGCCCCGGGGAGTACGCGCCGTACCCGAAATGGGATGATGCGTACGTCGACCCCGGATTCTGAGCCGATGGGTGCCCCCTCGCGTAACCGGGCGGTGTCGTGAGGCTCAAGCTGAGCGTCGTGTTCGGCACCTCCTCCCGCGACGTCGAGCTCTCGTGCGATGTCACCGCGACGATCCGCGATGTCGCTCAATTACTCATCTGCTCTGGGGCGAGCTCGGGGGCGAGCACGGACGCGAGTGCGTGGGCGAGCACGGGGGCGATCGCTCTCGGCGATGCCGCGCGGGCTCACGGCGAACTCACCCTGCTCGCCGGCCCGGATCCCGGTGAGGGTCGGCGGGTGCTCGATCCCGCGGCGACGCTCGGCACCTCTGGCCTGCGATCCGGGTGGTACGCGGAGGTCGTGCCCGAGTTCGCGGCGACGGCGGCACGCCTCGTCGCCGTGCGCGGGACCGTCGAGGTGCTGAGCGGCACCCAGGCGGGTGCCAGGTTCAGCCTGATCGCCGGCGCGAACACGATCGGTCGCGACGAGCGCAGCCGCATCCGGCTCGAGGATCGCAGCGTCTCCCGGCGCCACGCCGATGTCGAGGTCGGCGAACGGATCGTGATGCGCGACGCGGGATCCGCGAACGGTATCGCCTCCTCCGGCACGCGGCATCGTGCGCTCGACATCGAGTCCGCGACCGAGGTGCGACTCGGAGAGATCGTGCTGCGCATCACCCCTGTGGCTGGCGACGCCGTCGCCCCGCCGGTCCTCGATCATCGGCACCTCCATACCCGCGCACCACGGGTCGATGCTCCGGTTCCGGTGGAGCACCAAGAGCTTCCGAGCCCCCCGTGCGCGCCGACGGCGAACCGCTTTCCGCTCGTCGCGATGCTCGCTCCGGCGGTGATGGGCGCGGGCCTCTTCGCGATGACGGGCTCGTCGATGAGCCTCGTGATGGCGGCCTTCACCCCGCTCATGATGGTCGGCTCGTGGGTGGATCACGCAGTCGCCGGGAAGCGGAGGTGGCGGAGCGAGTCGCGCGCCTTCGCGCGAACGCTCGCCGGCGAGCGCGCTCGGCTCGTGGAATCCCGGCGAAGAGAGGAGTGTCTGCGCCGGGTGGAGACGCCGTCTCTCGACGGCATCGCCGCCGAAGTCCTAGCGCGCGGGCGGCTACTCTGGGCGCGGCGGCCCGACCAGCGGTTCTTCCTCTCCGTCGGGCTCGGCATGGGCGTGCTGCCCAGCCGAACGGTGCTCGACCAGCCGGCGCGCGGCGATGCCGAGCCCGCGCACTGGGCGCAGGTGCAGGCGCTCGTCGACGAATTCCGCGACGTGGGTCCGGTGCCGGTGGTGGAGCACTTCGGCCGGTGCGGGTCGATCGGTATCGCTGGTGCGGGCGAGACTGCGGCGGGCCTCGTGCGGGCGATCCTCGTGCAGCTCGCGGGGCTCCACTCTCCCGCCGACCTCACCATCGCGGCGGTCACCGGTGACGAGTCCGTCGGAGCGGAATGGGAGTGGCTCAAGTGGCTCCCGCACGTCGACCCGATCGATGGTCCGCTCGGCGTCCGACAGCTGGCGCGCACGCCGGAGGCGACCCTGCGACTGCTCCTCGCTGCGGAATCGCTGATCTCCGCGCGGTCGGCGGGCCGCGGGCCGCGGGTCCGCCCGGCCGCACCGGCCGGCGCGCCCGACGGCGACCCTGGGAGCGACGGTGACGCGCCGCCGCTCCCGATCGTGATGGTGGTCGTGCTCGACCGGGGGATCGCGGACGATCATCGCGCGCGCCTGATCGGGATCGCCGAAGATGGTCCGGCTGCGGGGGTGCACGTGATCTGGCTCGCCGATCGGATCGATCGCCTTCCGGCCGCCTGCCGCACGTTCGTCGAGAGCGGAGACCCGGCGGCAGGGGTGCACCGGGTGGGCTTCGTGCGTGGCGGAACGACCGTGGTGCTCGATCGGATCGAGGGCATCGGTCGTGAGGATGCGGCGGCGCTCGCGCGGAGCCTCGCCTCGGTCGAGGACGCGGCGGTGCGGGCGCTCGACGAGAGCGATCTGCCGCGCAGTGTCGACCTGGCCGCCCTGCACGACGCCGACCTGCTCGGGGGCGCCGCGTCGATCCTCCAGAGCTGGCGCGCGGGCGGCAGCATCGTCTCCGAGTGGCGCGAGGGAGCGGCCCGCGAGCCGTTGCCGATCGCCGCCATCATCGGGCAGGCCGCGTCGGGGCCGGTGCGCATCGACCTGCGCGCGCACGGCCCGCACGCCCTCGTGGGCGGCACGACCGGGTCGGGCAAGTCCGAGTTCCTGCAGAGCTGGATCATGAGCCTCGCCGCGAACCTCAGCCCCGAACGATTGACATTCCTGCTGATCGATTACAAAGGTGGGGCGGCGTTCGCCGAATGCGTCGACCTGCCGCATACCGTTGGCCTCGTGACCGACCTGAGCCCGCATTTCGTGCGTCGGGCGCTCGCGTCGCTCCGGGCCGAGCTGCGGTATCGCGAGAAAGTGCTGAACGAGCACGGCGCGAAGGATCTCCTAGCCATGGAACAGCGCGGCGATCCGGCTGCACCACCCGTGCTCGTCGTCGTGATCGACGAGCTCGCGGCGCTCGCCGCCGACGTGCCGGAGTTCATCGCGGGCATCATCGATGTGGCGCAGCGCGGTCGTTCCCTCGGGCTCCACCTGATCATGGCGACCCAGCGGCCGGCGGGGGTGATCACCGACAACCTGCGGGCGAACACGAACCTTCGTGTCGCGCTGCGCATGGCCGATGAGTCGGAGAGCCGCGATGTGATCGGCGTGAAGGATGCGGCGGGCTTCGACATCGGAACGCCAGGCCGAGCCGCGCTCGCGTCGGGTGCCGGCAGCGCGGTGCAGTTCCAAGCCGGGTATCTCGGCGGTCGCGCGGGAGACACGGGCCCCGCGCCCCGGATCGAACTGCGGAGCCTCGTCTTCGGCGACGGGGAAGCCCTGGAAATCGCGCACGCGGGCAGCGCACGGCATGGCCGAGCCGCACCGAAGGCGGCGCGCGACATCGAACGCGTGCGCGATGCGGTGGTCGCCGCGGCGAGGGAGGCCGGGCTTGCACCGCCGCGCAGGCCATGGCTCGACCCGCTGCCCGAGCTCTTGGCGCTCGAAGAGGTGCGCGCGGCCGTCGCATCGACCGGCCGGCGCGAGGAGCGCACGGGCCTCGGCGCGAGTGGCCGTGCGCCGGGGGTCGTGATCGGCATGCGGGATCGACCGGACAGGCAGGCGCAGGAGGCGGTCGAGCTCGAACTCGACCGGGTGGGCACTATCGCCCTCATCGGCGCGAGCGGCACGGGCAAGACGAGTGCGCTTCTGACGATCGCGGCGGCACTCGGCGCGTGCGCCCGGAGCGACCCGGCCCACCTCTATGCGATCGACGCGGCCGGCGGCGGCCTTGAGTCGCTCCGCGCCCTCCCGACCGTCGGCGCGGTGGCTCCGGTGGGCGACGACGAACTCGTGCGCCGGATCCTTCGCCACGTGCGCGCGTGCGTGGCCGACCGGAGTGCCCGGTTCGCCGCCTCGGCCGCGAGCGACCTCGACGGATATCGCCGGACCACCGGAACCGGCGAGCCGCGGATCGTGCTGCTCATCGATGGGTTCAGCGTGTTCCGCGAGGCCGTCGAGCACGCGGCGACGGAGGACGCGCCGCTTCGGCTGCTCGAAGAGATCATGCGGGCGGGTCGGAGCGTGGGCGTCCATGTCGTGCTGACCGCCGATCGCCCGGGTGCGCTGCCGGCCCCGCTCGCTGCGAATGTGCAGCGACGTCTGGTGCTTCGCCTCGCCTCGGCCCAGGACTACGTTCACGCGGACGTGCCGGGTGAGGCGCTCGTGACGGCGCCGCCGGGGCGGGCGATCATCTCGGGTGACGGCCATGAGGTGCAACTCGCCGTGGTGGGCGGCTCGTCGGATCGCGCCGAGCAGGTGCGTGCGCTTGAACGGCTGGGCGACCGGCTGCGTGCGGCAGCGCTCGCTCCCGCCCCGGTGATTCGGAACGCGCCCGCGTGCGTCGGGCTGCAGGAGCTTCCCGCAGAAGCGGCGGGCCGGCCCGTCTTCGGCATCGAGGTTCGCGACCTCGAGAGCATCGGCATGCCGGTCTCCGGCCTCGGCGTGGTCGCGGGGCCCGCGGGGTCGGGGCTCTCGACCGCGGTGCTCGCGTGCGCCGATGCCGTCTCGCGCTGGGCGGAGCTCCGGGGCGAGGACGTCGAGCGCGTGCTGCTCAGCCTGGTGCCCGAGCGTGCGAACGGGCTTGCGAAGCGCGCGGCGTGGGATCGCGTCGCTCACGGCGCGCGCGAGGTGGCGGAACTCGCACGGGAGCTGACCGCCGCACTCGGCGCACCCGTGAATCCCGCTGCCGTCGCCGACGCCTGCGCGGAGGACGGTTGGGGTAGCGAGGCCGTCGCCGGCGGTGGCGCCCCGGAACGCCCGGTATTCTCCGTGGCCGCCGCTCACGGCGTCGTCGTGGTGGAGCGGCCGACCGACGCCGAGGGAACCGAGGCGCTGCCGGCTCTGGTCGCGCTCGCGAAGGCGGCGCGTCGAGCCGACGTGCTCGTGCTTTTCGAGTTCGAGACGGGTGCCGCGTCGGCGGCCTGGGATCTCCTCGCGGCGGTGAAGCAGCCTCGCTGGGGCGTGGCGCTGCAGCCCGACGCGGAAGACGGCGGATCGCCGTTTCGCGAGGGGTTCGGCCGGGTGCGCCGCCGCGACTTCCCGCCCGGGCGAGGCTTCGCGCTCGAGGCGGGTCGCGTGACGCCGATTCAGGTTGCGTGGCCGGATCGGGCCCCGGAATGATGAGCCGTGCAGGATCCCCGGGTGCGCCGATGCTCCCGGCGTCGTGGGGTACCCTTGATAGCTGATCCGCCCCGGCGGAACCGGACAGTTGAATAGAAGGAGGCCACTGTGAAGATCGACCTCGCAATGTTGCGCGGCCTGGAGCGCGAGCGGGATATTCCATTCGAGGAGCTCGCCTCGATCATCGAGCAGGCCATCCATTCCGCCTACATCCGCCATGAGGTGAACGTCGGCAACCCCGAGCCCGCGGATGACGATGTGCGTGTCACTCTCGATCGTAAGACCGGCGAGATCAGCGTGCTCGTGCCCGAGCGCAACGCGGCGGGCGAAGTCATCGGGGAGGCGGTTGCCGACACGACGGAGTTCGGGCGAATCGGCGCGAATGCGGCGAAGCAGGTGATCAACCAGAGCCTGCGCGATCTCAGCGACGATGCCGTGCTCGGGCAGTTCAAGGATAAAGAGGGCCACATCGTTTCGGGTGTCGTGCAGCAGGGGCCGAACCCGCGCATGGTGCACGTGGATCTCGGGGAGCTCGAGGCGATCCTGCCTCCGGAGGAGCAGGTTCCCGGTGAGGAATACGCGCACGGCACTCGTCTGCGCGTGTACGTCACGAGCGTGTCGAAGGGGTTGAAGGGCCCGCAGGTCGTGGTTTCGCGCACGCATCCAGGGCTGGTGCGGCGTTTGTTCGAGCTCGAAGTGCCGGAGCTCGCCGCCGGGGTCGTCGAGATCGTGTCGCTGGCGCGCGAGGCCGGGCATCGCACGAAGGTCGCCGTCCGGGCGAATCAGCCCGGCATCAACGCGAAGGGTACCTGCATCGGCGAGATGGGGCGCCGGGTCCGAGCGGTCATGAGCGAACTCGGCGAGGAGAAGATCGACATCGTCGACTACTCGCCGGAACTGCCGAAGTTCGTCGCGAATGCGCTCTCGCCGGCGAAGGTCACGGACGTCTTCATGCTCAACGAGCAGCTGAAGCAGGTGCGCGCGCTCGTGCCCGATTTCCAGCTCTCGCTCGCGATCGGCAAGCAGGGCCAGAACGCCCGCCTCGCCGCGAAGATGACGGGCGCGAAGATCGATATCCAGCCGGATTCAATCATGAATGATTGAATCTGGATATCGA
>JAGQTL010000110.1 GCA_020439035.1 Leucobacter sp.
GAAGTTCTCGATGATCCCGTTGTGGATCACCGCGAGCCTGCCGTCGTCGCCGAGGTGGGGGTGCGCGTTCACATCGGTCGGGCCGCCGTGCGTCGCCCAGCGCGTGTGCCCGATGCCCGTGCCGCCGGCGGCCACGGGGCTCGCGTCGAGTAGTTCGAGCAGTCGGGCGAGCTTGCCCGAACGCTTGCGCAGTTCGAGGCCACCATCGCGGCCGATCACCGCGATTCCGGCGGAATCATACCCTCGGTATTCCAGGCGTTTCAGGCCACCGAGCAGTACATCGACCGTGCCGTTCGGGCCGACGTATCCCACGATTCCACACATGCGAGCAAGTTTAGTGGCACGATGGTGAGCGATGAGCGAGCAGACCGGCCCCGACACCCGGGCCCTCACCAGACACGACATCTCCAGCCCCTTCATCGAGATCGATCGTGCCGAATGGTCGCGCCTCGCGGGCGAAACGCCGATGCCGCTCAGCGAAGCCGAGCTCGACGCGTACCGAGGGCTCGGCGAGCCGCTCGATCTCACCGAGGTGAGCGAGGTCTATCGCCCGCTCAGCCGGCTGATCAATCAGTACGCGATCGCCGGCCGGGAGGTGCACCGGCGCACCCGGCGCTTCCTGCAGCGCGGATCCGACCAGCCGTCTCCGTTCGTGCTCGGCATCGCGGGCTCGGTCGCCGTCGGCAAGTCGACCGTTGCCCGCGTGCTGCGCGATATGCTCGCGCGCTGGCCGGAGACCCCGCAGGTGCAGCTCATCACGACCGACGGCTTCCTCTACCCGAACGACGAACTCGAACGGCGCGGCATCGCCCACCGCAAGGGGTTCCCCGAATCGTACGACCGCCGCTCGCTCCTCCGCTTCGTGTCGCAGGTGAAGTCGGGCGTGCCGGAAGTGCGGGCGCCGCACTACAGCCATCTGATCTACGACATCGTGCCCGGCGAGTTCACGGTCGTTGAGAAGCCCGACATCCTCATCGTCGAGGGCCTGAATGTGCTGCAGCCGGCGACGGCCATGCATCCGCTCGCCGTCTCGGATCTCTTCGACTTCTCCATCTACGTCGACGCCCGCACTGCCGACATCGAGGAATGGTTCACGACGCGCTTCCTCAAGCTGAAAGAGCGCGCCTTCACCGACCCCAACTCGTACTTCCGGCGCTTCGCGGGGCTCGAGGACGATGAGGCGCGAGCGCTCGCGCACGAGTACTGGAAGGGCATCAACGAGCCCAACCTGATCGAGAACATCCGCCCGACCCGGGCTCGCGCCTCGCTCGTGCTGCGCAAAGAGGCGGACCACCGCGTGCAGAAGGTGCTGCTGCGGAAGCTGTAGGCGCACCCGTACCTGCCGCTGAACACGACCGGAGCCGTCTGCGTCCGGTCACGGTGCCCGGAACAGCGAAGCGGCCACGAGGCTTCCGCCCCGTGGCCGCTTCGCTGTTCGAAGGTTACTGCGCAGCCAGCAGATCCGAGCAGAACTGGGTCTGCCCGTAGACCTCGACGGTCTCAGCGCCGTTCTCGCACGCAGCGATCGCGGCAACCAGGTCGCCGCCGACCATCGACGCCGCGCTGATCGCGGCGATCATGACGATAATGCCGATCACGACGAGGATGCCGCCGATGATGATCGCGGCGATGCCGACGCCGTTCTTCACGCCGGCCTTCTTCGACTGCACCACGGCGACAATACCGAGGATCAGGCCGATGAGCGGCATGAGGAAGGCCAGGATGATGGCGACGATTCCGAGCGTCTTGCCGGGAACCGAGGCGGGGGCGGCCTGGTAAGGCGCAGCCTGGTAGGGCGCAGCCTGCGGCGGCTGTGCCGGGGGGACGGGCTGTTGCGGGGGCTGGGGTGCGGTAGGGTCGCTCATAGTCGGCTCCAGTCAGTTAGGTGTACATCACCACTGAATAGTTTATGCGAAATCAGCTCGCAAGGCGATCTTTGACGATCGCGGCGAGGTCATTCGCCAACTGCTGGGCCTGCTCCTCGTGCTCGGCCTCGACCATGACCCGTACGACGGGCTCGGTCCCCGATGGGCGCAGGAGTACGCGCCCACGGCCGCCGAGGGCGATCTCCGCCTGCGCCACGGCCTGCTGCAGCACCTCGTCGCTCGCCGCCCGGGTGCGATCGACGCCTCGAACGTTCACGAGCACCTGGGGGTACACTGTCATGCACCGCGCCAGTTCGGCGAGCGACCTGCCGCTGCGCACGACCTCGGCGGCGAGGTGCAGACCCGTGAGAATCCCGTCGCCCGTCGTGGCGTAGTCGCTCATGATCACGTGGCCGGACTGCTCGCCGCCCAGCGAATAGCCGCCCGCGTTGAGCGCCTCGAGCACGTAGCGGTCCCCGACGCCGGTCTCGACGATGTCGATGCCGTTGTTCGACATCGCGAGCTTGAGGCCCAGGTTGCTCATCACCGTGGTCACGAGTGTGTTGCGGTGCAGGCGTCCGCGCGCCGCGAGCGAGAGCGCGAGGATCGCCATGATCCGGTCGCCGTCGATCACGCCTCCATCCGCATCGACGGCGAGGCAGCGGTCGGCGTCGCCATCATGGGCGATGCCGAGATCCGCACCCTGCTGGCGCACGGCAGCGATCAACGGCTCGAGGTGGGTGGATCCCACCCCGTCGTTGATGTTGAAGCCGTCGGGGTCGTTCCCGATCACCGTCACCTTGGCACCCGCGTCGGTGAAGACGTCGGGCGAGATGCCGGCGGCCGCACCGTGCGCGCAGTCGAGCACGATGCGGAGCCCGTCGAGCCGCTGCCCGTCGAGCGTGCCGAGGAGGTGCACGAGGTAGCGATCCTCGGCATCGGCGAAGCGCTGGATGCGGCCCACTTCACGGCCCGTCGTCCCGGCGAGCGGCCGGTCCATCGCCGCGGCAATCTCGTCCTCGACCTCGTCGGCGAGCTTGCGCCCGCCCTCGGCGAAGAACTTGATGCCGTTGTCGGGCGCCGGGTTGTGCGAGGCCGAGACCATCACGCCGAAGTCCGCATCGGTGTCCGCGACAAGATACGCGGCGGCCGGCGTGGGGATCACGCCCGCATCGAGCACGTCGACCCCGGAGGCCGCGAGCCCGGCTGCCACCGCGGCCGAGATGAACTCGCCCGAGACGCGCGGATCGCGAGCGAGCACCGCGGTCGCCCGCCGGCTCTCCTCGCGCGCGCGGCGGCCGAGCACGAAGGCCGCAGACTGAGCGAGGCCCAGGGCCAGCTCGGCGGTCACATCGACCCCGGCCAGGCCCCGGACCCCGTCCGTGCCGAAAAGGCGTGCCATAGTGTGAAGGCTGGTTAGCGCTTCGAGTACTGCGGCGCCTTGCGCGCCTTCTTCAGACCCGCCTTCTTGCGCTCGATCACACGAGCATCGCGGCTGAGGAAGCCGGCCTTCTTGAGGGTCGGACGGTTGTGCTCGGCATCGATCTCGTTCAGCGCGCGAGCAATGGCGAGGCGCAGCGCGCCGGCCTGGCCCGACGGACCGCCACCCTTGATGCGGGCGGTCACATCGTACGCGCCACCGAGCTCGAGCACGGTGAACGGGTCGGTGATGAGCTGCTGGTGCAGCTTGTTCGGGAAGTACTCGGCGAGCTCACGGCCGTTGACCGTCATGGTGCCCGAGCCGGGGACGAGACGCACGCGGGCGATGGCCTGCTTGCGGCGGCCCACGGCGCTGCCGGGAACGGTCAGCGCGGGGCGCGGGGTCGACGCGACGGCCTGCTCGGCCGGGGTCTCGGTGGTGTAGCTCTCGACGGCCACGTTCTCTTCAGTCACTGTAAAAGTCCTTTACTAACGTTTCGTGCCGGCGACTACTGCGCGACCTGGCCGATGGTGTACGGAGTCGGCTGCTGGGCCGCGTGCGGGTGCTCGGGGCCGGCGTAGACCTTGAGCTTGCGGAACTGGTCGCGGCCGAGCGAGGTCTTCGGCAGCATGCCGCGGATCGCCTTTTCGACGGCGCGCTCGGGGTTCTTCTCGAGCAGCTCGGTGTAGGTGACCGAGCGGAGGCCGCCCGGGTAGCCCGAGTGGCGGTAGGCGCGCTTCTGCGCGGCCTTCTGCGCGGCCATGACGACCTTGGCCGCGTTGACGATGATCACGTGATCGCCCATGTCCATGTGGGGGGCGAAGGTGGTCTTGTGCTTGCCGCGCAGGAGCGCGGCAGCGTGCGATGCCAGGCGGCCGAGCACCACGTCGGTGGCGTCGATGACGTACCACGAGCGCGTGGTGTCACCCGCCTTCGGCGTGTACGTAGGCACAGTGCCTATCCTCTCGGTTATACGGATGTCGGTCGACGTGCGCTCTGGGGATCCCGGCGACCGACATTGACCCGGGCCCAGCTGCCCGACGAGGGGCACGCACGCCAACGGAGGAGCTTACCGGCGGGCATCGGCGCCGGTCAAAACGGCTAGCCGGCCGGGGGTTACCCGCGATCTAGAGGATCAAACTCCGTCGGCGAAAACGACCGGAAGCAGCCGGCGCAGGATGGCCGCCGAGGTTTCGGCGACAGCGGCACCGAACGCGGTGAAATCCCGGATGGAATCGCGTCCGGCCAGGTCGGACAGGGCGCGGACCACCAGCCAGGGCACCCCGAAGCTCTCACAGACTTGGGCCAGCGCGCCGCCCTCCATCTCGATGGCCGCGCCGGCGAACTCGGCGTGCAGCCGGGTGCGGGTGTCCTCGCAGTGCAGGTACTGGTCCCCGGTCAGCACGGTGTCGTAGACGACGCGGGCGCCGGATTCCAGGCCGGCCAGCGCCTCGCGCACCCGGACCAGCAGCGCCGGGTCGACGTCGTAGCCGAGCCGGTCGGTGGGGTTGAAGAACTCGACGTGCCCGGGCTGGTACACCCGCAGCCGGCCGTCCTCGATGCGTCCGGCGTCGCACTGGATGACCCGGTCGGCGATGACGACGTCGCCGACCGCCAGATCCGGGCGCAGGCCGCCGGCCACCCCGGAGAACACCACGGCGCGCGCGCCGAACCGTTCGATCAGCAGGGTGGTCACCACGGCGGCGTTGACCTTGCCCATGCCGGCACCCACCAGCACCACCGGGTGGCCGTCGAGGGTGCCCTCGGCGAACCGGGTGTGTGCGATGTCGGTGTGCCGCTCGGCCTCCAGCGCCGCGCTCAGCGCCGCCAGCTCGGAGTCGATGGCGCAGATCAGGCCGATGGTCACCGTGCCGAGTTTAGGTGCGGCGACAGGGTCCGCTCCTCAGTACACCCGATCCTGCTGGTCTGGGCCGACGCTCCCATCCGGGCGGTGCAGCGTGGCCCTTGGAGGCGCAGGCGTACCCGGCGCTCTGCCTCTTGGGATCGATGAACATCGGGTTGACCAACCAGCGCCCGTCCGCGTTGTCGTGGGCCACGCACATCACCTCGGTCTTGTTCCTGTTGAGCACCAGCCGCGAGGTGAGTGTGTCGCCGTCGAGGTCCGCCGGGGGACGGCCGCCGGGGTCAGGTATTCACTGGTGGAGGACCAATTGCCGTCCGCGGGCGCCCGCATCTTCCCGTTGCGGACCAGCCAGAAGAACGTGGCGTCGCCGATGTCGTTCTTGACCAGCGTGTTGTCCCAGTCTCGGCCCGCTCGGTGGGCCCGGTCCGACCGGCGCAGCCGGAGATCACCGGCAGGGCGGCCAGCGTCGCGGCCGGTGTCGCGGCGTCGATGAGACGACGGGTGCGGGTCACGATTCTCCTGTGGGTGGCTCAGATCAGTTCGCCGCGACCGGTGCCACCGAGTTCCGCGGACCGCGACGTGTCCTTGAGGTCGACGCCGGAACGACCGAGTTCCCGGGCGCCCGACACCAGGCCGACGACGATGCGGGCGGCGTCGCCGTAGCCGAGGCCGTCGGGCGGGTGGATGTTGGAGATGCAGTTGCGGTCGGCGTCGGACAGTCCCACCCGGGGCCGGTGCGTCAGATAGATGCCGAGGCTGTCGGCGACCGACAGGCCGGGGCGCTCGCCGATGATCACCAGCAAGGTGGTGAAGCCTGCGCGGGCACCGATGTGGTCGCCGAGGGCGACGCGCGCCTGGGTGGCGATGACCGGCGGGGCCAGCGTGTAGTGCGGAGCCAGCCGGGCGACGAGTTCGGCCAGCAGCGGCGCACCGTGTTTGGCCAGCGCCAGCGGGGACAGGCCGTCGGCCAGCACGAAACCGATGTCGGCGGGGGTCTCGGGCAGCGCCGTCTGCTCGGCGGGCAACCGGCCGAAATCGGGGCGGCGCAGGTACTCCCCTCGGGTGCTCGCCCTACTGGATACGACGGCGGGTTCGCCGATGCCGATCCGGGTCACCGCCGCCGCGAGGGTCTCGACATCCAGCGGCTCGTGCACGGCGTCGCGGGCGGCGGCGTGCGCGGCCGAAAGTTCCAGGACGTTGCGGGTCGGCAGCGAGTTGCCGACCCGGCCCAGCCCGATCCGGGCCTGGGTGGTGGTGCGCAGTTCGCTCCAGAAGTCTTGGACTGCGGGATTTGCGCTCTCGGGGTCACCGGGCACGGCTGCCTCCGGCGATGGCCCGCAACGGGGAGTGATGCACGTCGAACGGGGTGAGCCGGCCGGCGTCGTCGACCATCCCGACGCGGCGCAGCCAGGCCTCGAATTCCGGGGCCGGCGCCAGCCCGAAGGTGCGCCGGGTCACCAGGGCGTCGTGAAACGACAGGCTCTGGTAACCCAGCATCACGTCGTCGGCGCCCGGCACCGTGATGACGAACGCCACTCCGGCGGCGGCCAGCAGGTTGAGCAGCACGTCCATGTCGTTCTGGTCGGCCTCGGCGTGGTTGGTGTAGCAGACGTCGACGCCCATCGGCAGGCCCAGTAACTTTCCGCAGAAATGGTCCTCCAGGCCGGCGCGGATGATCTGCCGGCCGTCGTAGAGGTATTCCGGCCCGATGAACCCGACCACGGTGTTGACCAGCAGGGGTTCCAGGTCCCGGGCCACCGCGTAGGCGCGGGTTTCCAGGGTCTGCTGGTCCACCGGCTTGCCGCCGGTACCCAGGTGGGTGCCCGAGCTCAGCGCCGAGCCCTGCCCGGTCTCCAGGTACATGACGTTGTCGCCGACGGTGCCGCGGTGCAGCGAGCGGGCGGCGTCGCGACCCTCCCGCAGCAGCGCGATGTCCACGCCGAACGCCCGGTTGGCGGCCTCGGTGCCGGCAATGGACTGGAACGGCAGGTCCACCGGCGCCCCCGCCTCGATCAGGCCGATGGTGGTGGTGATGTGCGACAGCACGCAGGATTGCGCCGGGATGGCAAACCGCTGCCGGATGTCGTCGAGCAGATGCAGTAGGTCGGCGGTGGCCTGCGGCGAATCGGTGGCCGGGTTGATGCCGATGACGGCGT
>JAGQTL010000111.1 GCA_020439035.1 Leucobacter sp.
TGATCGCGCACCGGCTCTCGACGGTGGTCGACAGCGACCGCATCATCGTGCTCGACGCGGGCCGCGTGGTCGGCGAAGGCCGGCATGACGAACTGGTCGAGACCGTGCCGCTGTATCGCGAACTCGCGAAGCATCAGCTGCTCGTGGCCGACGAGAGCGGCGGGCGCGAGGCGGCTCCTCAGGAATAGCGGGCGGCCACGCGCCCGAGCGGCACCTTGCCGTCGAACAGCTGGGTCACGGTCACCAGTTCGAAGCCCCGGTCGCGCAGGCCCGAGATCACCGTGCCCGCCACCGCCACGGAGTCGGGGTGGATGTCGTGGAACAGGATGATGCCTCCCGGCCGCACCACCGGCACGGAGCGCTGGATCAGCGCGCTCTTGCCGGGGCGACGCCAATCGTTCGTGTCGACGCTCCAGAGGATCGCGGGCATGCCGACCCGGTTGATGATCTGCTGGTTGATCGCGCCGTACGGTGGCCGGAAGAGCGTCACCTTCTTGCCCGTAGCCGCGCGCAGCTTCGCCGCCGCACTCTTGACCTGACTGTTGGCGCCGGCGAGGGAAAGCATGGTCAGATCGGCGTGGTTCATGGTGTGGCTCGCGATCTCGTGGCCGTCCTTCGCCGCACTGCGCACGATGCTCTCGCGCCCGCTCACCATCGAACCGACCATGAAGAAGGTGACGCGCGCCTCGCGAGCCTTCAGCGTCCGCAGCAGCGTGCGGGTGTACGGCTCGGGGCCGTCGTCGTAGGTGAGGGCGACGCAGGGCAGCAGAGAGCAGTTCGGCGCCACCGACATCGTCGACTTCCGGATCCCGACGAAGGGTTTGCCGATCTGGTCGCGCAAGCGCTTGCCGAACAGCTTCGACCACTGATCGGCGGTCGCGCGAGAGACCCGCACCACCGTGGGGACCGTCGTCCTCGCCACGCCGAGCGCCTTGAGCTCCGGTGCGGCGATGCCCGCGGGCAACGTGATGGTCAGGCGGCCCTTCGCATCCGTTTTCGCGTGGTAGAGCGCGTGCCTGGCGAGCCGCGTCTGCGACACCCCGGGATCCGCGAGCGCCGGGGGCACCGGGCCGCCCGGGCCACCGGCGGCGAGCGCCTCATCCCTCAGCTGCTCGACCGCGAGCTTCCACACCTTCACGGGCGTCGATCCGCGCCACAGCCGGCTCTGCACGATTGTGCCGGCAGCGCCGGTGCTCAGATCGGCGTAGAGCACCTTCTTCTTGTCGAGGTGCACCTTCTTCTGAGAGCCGCGCACCGTTCGCATCACGACCTTCACGATGCTGCCCTCGGTCGCGACGACCTCGCAGGTCACCGCCGTGCCCGCACCGGTGGGCGGCGCCGTCTCGGACCGCCGCAGCACTTTCTTCGCCGTCCAGGTCGTCGTGGATCCCGGCACGCAGCCGCGCGTACCGAGACCCGCGCCGGGGGCGAACGCCTGCGGCGAGTACTTCCGCTTGGTCGTGCGGATCGCCGCGCGGAGCTCGCGATCCACGAGCCGATCGAACTTCGGCACGCCCGGCACGTAAACAAAGCGAGCCGCGAAGCGCGCGTGGGTGTTGCGCACGCGCTCGCGCAGCAGGCCCTTCTGCGAGGGCGCGGCGGTCACCGCGCCGAGCACCGCGGCGCTCTGCCGCACGGCGGCGTGCTCCGCGGCAGAGCTCGGGGTCGCGAGCGCCGGCTCCGCGCCCATCGAGGGTGAGGCAGAAAGCAGGAGCGCGAAGGCGAGTCCGGCGCCGACCCCGGCCGTTATCCGTCGCGTACTCGGCAGCGCTCGGCTCATCGTTTCACCTCCACGACCGGACACCGGGATGGGCGTCGCTGGTGTTCAGGGTACTCCGATCGCGCCGCGGATCACACCGCGTCACACAGTTGCTGCGGCGCGCTCCTTGTCGAGGTCGAGGAATGTCTCGGTGTTGAACCGATAGGCCTCGCGCACCTCATCGACCATCCGCTGCTGCTCCGCCTCGTCGAGGTTCGCGCCGAGCACGTCGAGCGCGTCGCGGTAGGCCTCCTTGAAGGCGCGCAGATCGCCCAGCTCGGGGAACGCGTAGAACGCGACGCCCTCGACACCGAACCCGTGCTGGTTCGAGACCACCCGAGCGATCGCCTGCCCGCCCGACAGGTCTCCGAGGTAGCGCGTGTAGTGGTGCGCGAGCAGGCCGGGAAGCCAGCCCTGATCGGCCACCTCGCGGATCCGCGCGACGTACGCGTCGACCGCCGGCACGGGTGCGACGCGCTCGCGCCAGTCCGCGCCCATCAGGTGCTCGAGGTCGGCCTCGAGCGCCGGAAGCCGCACGAGCGCCGCCGGGTGGAACACCGCGTAGGCGGGATCATCGGCGAAGCGCCCCGCGACCTCTTCGAGCGCCACGTACATGAAGTAGTGTTGCGCGACGAGCGCCGCGTAATCGTCGAGCGTCGCGCGGCCGCGCATGATGTCTTCCATGAACGTCGCGTGCTCGCTGCTCTCGTGCACGTCCCAGGTTGCCCGGCGCAGGCGGCCGGAGAACGAGTCGTCCTCGGCTGCCGCGGCATGCGGGTTCCCCGCACCGTGGGGGTGGCCGGCGCCATGCGGGTGGCCCGCGCCATGCGGGTGGCCGGCGCCATGCGGGTGGCCGGCGCCATGCGGGTTGCCCGCGCCATGCGGGTGCGACGATGCCTGCGCGCTCTCGTGCTCCTCCCGCGGTGCCACACCGAGCGCCTCGCACGCCGCACGGTAGAGCGCGACGATCTCCCGCCGGATCGCGGGTCGATCCGCGATCGAACCGCCCGGCCACGGCACACGCACCTCGTGCCGGCCGCTCGGATCCACGATCTCCCACACGCCCGCCTCGGCGTCGAGCCCGATCATCCGGCTCTCGCTCGCCTCCGGGTAGCCGAATGCGCGCGCGATCAGCATGTTGTCTTCAGGATGATCGCCGTTCATATGCTCGGTGATAGCAGCGGTAACAGACGTATCGAATTCGCTCACGACTCCATGTTAGTGAGAATCGAGGCCCCCTGCCTCATTCATCAGATGAACCCTGGTATCGGGGTCCGGATGGATCCGCGCCATCGCCGGCACCGCGCATTCCCGGCCCATACCAGGTCCGCACAGAACCCCGCGCCATGCGGAAGGTAGACTCGATGCGTCGCAATCGGCTCGAGGGATCGGCGGTCACGTGAGAACACGTCTGAGGAGGCGCACGCGCGCCACGGCGATGGCTGCGCTCTCCGCGCTGACGGTCGGGGCCCTCGTCACGGGCCTCACCGGCTGCTCGGGCGGCAACCCGCTCCTCCCCGGCGACGCCACGCAGGACAGCCTCGACGCGAACGTGTCGAGCCGGATCGAAAGCGCGGTCGCGGACGCGATGGCGCTGAGCGGATCCACGGCGGCGATCGTCGGGGTGTGGAAGGGGGACGACGCCTACGTGCAGGGCTTCGGCGACGGCGTCGACGCCAACTCCAAGATCCGCGCCGCGCAGGCGTCCCAGCCCGTGATGTGCGCCCTGCTGCTCGATCTCGTCGCGAAGGGAACCGTCTCGCTCGACCGCGAGGTCAGCGCCGATCTCCCCCGGCAGGTCGGGATCGAAGACATCACCTACGGCCAGCTCTGCCAGGCGCAGTCCGGCCTCGCCGATTTCAAGGCCCGCATCGCAGACATCTTCGCGAACAACCCGACGCGGCAATGGCCGGAAGGCGAGCTTCTGGCCCAGAGCCTCGCGCGTTCCCCCGTCTCGCGGGCCGCGGACAGCGCTCACCCCTCCGACGCGAACACCCTGCTGCTCGCCCGGGCGCTCCGCACGGCGACGGGCGGCGAC
Source organism: Leucobacter sp. (assembly GCA_020439035.1). Lineage (GTDB taxonomy): Bacteria > Actinomycetota > Actinomycetes > Actinomycetales > Microbacteriaceae > Leucobacter. Next base: position 3,798 of record JAGQTL010000111.1, read on the forward strand.
ACCTCGAGCCTCCTGCACGATCACGTCTTCACCAAGGCCGGCATGTCGTCGACGACGTATCCGCAGAACCCGCTCACCGACGTCACGGTGCCGGGCCTCATGACCGGCCAGACGCGCGAGTTCGCGGGCGGCGATCCGGTGTGCGATGTCGAAGCGGTCGCCGTGCCCGAAGTCTCGCCCTCGATGCTGAGCGGCGCCGGGGCCACCGTGACGACCGTGACCGATCTCAAGAGCTTCTACGAGCACTATCTGAACGGCGACTTCGGCGGCGACGCCGCCTCGCTGATCACCCAGACGCTCCCCGTCTCGGACACGCGCGACTGGGGCTTCGGCCTCGAGAAGGTCGGACCGCTCTACGGCATGACCGGAGCCATGACCGGCACGATCACCGCCGCGTACCGTGACCCCGCCAGCGGATTCTCAGTGGTCGTCGCGCTCAACGACTCCACCGCGGGGGCGGGATTCGCGAGAATACTCGCGTTCGAGCTCGCCGCCGCCGCCGGCGCCAACGTGCCCTGGAGCGCCGAGGAGCAGGCCGAGAACCTGAGCAAGCGGGCCGTCTGCCCGGCCGGCTAGTCACTGCTATAGTTGTGGCGGCACCGGCCACGGGGCCGTCGTCTAATGGTAAGACATCAGCTTCCCAAGCTGAGAACGCGGGTTCGATTCCCG
>JAGQTL010000112.1:0-1867 GCA_020439035.1 Leucobacter sp.
TCATGGTGCCCGGATCCACATTGAGATAGGGATCGAGCTTCTGCATCACGACGTGGAGCCCGCGCGCGGTGAGCAGGTTGCCGAGGCTCGCGGCGGTGAGGCCCTTGCCGAGCGACGATATCACGCCCCCGGTGACGAAGATGTGCTTGGTCGTCTTGCTCTGCGCCGCGTTAGTTCCCACGGGCTTCGAGCCTATCATCCGCACCCGCTGCTGCGCAGCATTCCGCGGGCGGCCGCGCCGACCGCCCGGCACCGCCCAGCGCCCTCATTGCTGTTCCTGCCTCGGCACCCAGACCTGTTTCACGATCATGAGGATCATCGCGGTCACCGGGATGGAGATGAGCGCACCGAGGAGCCCGAGGAGGGTACCGCCGGCGAGAGCGCCGATCACCACGAGCGAGCCCGGCACGGCGACGACGCGGTTCATGATGCGCGGGGTCAGGAGATAGGCCTCGATCTGCATGTAGATCAGGTAGTAGACCGCCGCGATGATGGCGGCCGTGGGTGATTCGAAGAGGGCGACGCCGGCGACCAGCACCGTCGCGAGCACCGACCCGAAGAGCGGGATCAGCGCGAGCAGGAACACGCCGACCGCGACGAGCCCCGCGAACGGCACGTTGAGGATCGTCATCAGGATGAACCCGCAGATCGCGTTGACGAGCGCGAGGATCACGATGCCGTTGACGTAGCCGCCCACCGATTTCGTGATCTGCTCGGTGATGTCGATGATCCGCACGCGATTCGACTTCGGCGCGAGCAGGTAGAACGCCCGCTTCGTGGCCTGCAGCGAGGCGAGGAAGTAGAGGCTGAGGATCAGCACGATCAAGCCGGCGGTGAGCCCGTTGGCGATGCCGATGCCCGCTTGCCAGACGCCGCCGGCGACCTGGGCCCAGTTCTCGGGTTTCCCGACGAAGTCCTGCACCTGCCCGATCAGCGCATCGAAGTTGATGTACTCCCCGAACCGCTCCTTGATCGTGACGTACCAATCCTCGCCCGTGATATTGCGGAAGTACGAGGGCGCCGTGCGCACGAGCGAGGCCACCTGATTCGCGATCATCGGGATGACGATCGCGAGGATGCCGCCGACGATCAGGATGAAGCTCGCGAACACGATCGCGATGCCCAGCGGGCGTTTGACCCCGCGGCGCTCGAGCCAGCGGACGACGGGTTCGAGGGCCAGCGCGATGAAGAGCGCACCCACGACGTACATGATGATGGTGCTGAGCTGGGCGACCATCTGGCCGACCAGGATCGCGACGAGCGCCCCGAGCGTGATCACGAACCCGAGCTGGAACGGGCTGCGCACGACGAACTCGCGCAGCGTATGCTGACGCCGCTCCTCCTCCTTCGCCTCGGCGACCGCGGCGGCTTCGGCCTCCCGGTACATCTTCCGCGTCTCGGCATCGAGCTGCTCGAGGTCGACGTGCACGATGTCGGGATGCTCGACGGTGCGCGCCTTGCGCGGCGCATCGGCCGCACCCCGAGGATCCGCCGCGCCGGCATCGGCGCGCTGACGGCGCCCGAACGGTCTACTCATGCTGCGAGAGTAGCACCGGCCTCGGACATTGCCGCGCTCCCAGGCGGCCGATCACGGGGTTTCGCCCCCTCGCGGGCGATCAGCGCCTCCGCCCGGCCCGGCGAGCGAGGGCTCACGGCCGAGTTCGAGCAGCTCCGCGGCGTGCTCGAGCGCGCTCCGCGAGTCGCTCAGCCCGGAGAGCAGGCGGGCCATCTCCGCCAGCCGGTCCTCCGCGGCCAGACGCCGGCAGCTCGAACGGGTGAAGCCGCCGTCCGAATCCTTCACCACCTGCAGGTGGTTGTTCGCGAACGCCGCGACCTGCGCGAGATGCGTCACGACGATCACCTGCGA
>JAGQTL010000112.1:1906-6242 GCA_020439035.1 Leucobacter sp.
CGATCCCGGCATCGACCTCGTCGAACACGAACGTCGGCACCGGGTCGCTCGCCGCCACGACGACCTCGAGCGCGAGCATGACGCGCGAGAGCTCGCCGCCCGAGGCGCCCTTCGCCAAGGGCCGCGGTTCGGCGCCCGGGTGGGGCTGCAGCAGCAGGCGCACCTCATCGGCGCCGTGGCCGCCGAGCTCGGCCTCGTCGACCGACGCGAGGAAGCGCGCGTCGGGGAGCGCGAGTTGCTGGAGCTCGGCCGTCACGAGCTCGGAGAGCTCCACCGCGGCGCTCCGCCGCAGCCCGCTGAGCTCCGCCGCAAGCTCGCGCTCGCGCTCGGACAATCCGTCGACGCGGGCGGTGAGGGCGTCAATCCGAGTATCGTCGCCCTCCAGCTCGGTCAGCCGAACCACGCTCTCCGCGGCGCGCGCGATCACCGCGCGGGTATCGGCGCCATAGCTGCGCAGCAGCCCGTTCAGCGCCGCGAGCCGCTCGTTCGCGCGCGCCAGTTCGGCCGGGCCGTCCTGATCGAGGTCGCCGGCATAGCCCGCGAGCTCGCGCACGGCGTCGCTGAGCTGCATGGCGACGGACTGCAGGGTCTCGGCAGCGCCCGCGAGCCGCGGATCGACCGCCACCACACGATCCAGCTCGCGCTGCGCGGCACCCACGAGGCTCACGGCATCGGCGCCGTACGGATCATCGCTGTCGTTCGAAAGCGCGCGCAACGCCTCCGAGCTCGCGGCTCGCAGCTCCTCCAGGTTGCTCAGCCGCTCGATCTGCCGCTGCACCTCGACCTCTTCGCCGGGCTGCGGGTCGACCTCCGCGATCTCGTCGAGCTCCGCGCGCAATCGCGCCGCTTCATCAGAGCGCGCCTCCCGGGCCGCGCGCAGCGCGGACAACTCCTCGGCGAGGTCGCGCCGCTCAGCGTGCGCCGCGCGATAGGCGTCGAGCACGCGCTGCACCGGCTCGCCGCCGAAGCGATCCAGCATCTCGCGCTGCGCGGTTGCGCTGCGCAGCCGCAGCTGCTCGCTCTGACCGTGCACGGCGAACAGCCGCTCGGCGAGCCGGCCGAGGGTGCCGACCGGCGCCTGGGCCCCGCCGACACTCGCGCGGCTTCGGCCCTCGGCACTCACCGTGCGGCTCAGCACGAGGTCGCCGTCTTCCACCGCCCCGCCGGCTTCGTCGACGAGTTCGACCACCGCCGGATCCGTCGTGCGCACGAGCCCGCCGACACGGGCGGCCTCGGCGCCGGTGCGCACCGCGCCGGAATCCGCGCGCTCGCCCATCAGGAGCCCGAGCGCCGTGACCACCATCGTCTTCCCCGCGCCGGTCTCGCCGGTGATCGCCGTGAAGCCGGGCCCGAGCTCGAGCGTCGCCTCGGCGATCACCCCGAGATCGCGGATCCGCAGTTCCTCGATCACTCCGGACGCTCCGATGTCGTCCCGCGCCAGCCCGATACGGGCAGGTGGAACTTGCGCACCAGCCGGTCGGTGAACACCGCCTCATCGATGCGGGCGAGCCGCAGCGGCAGCGGCGATCGTCGCGCCTCCACCACCGTGCCGACCGGGAGCTCCGTCCGGCGCCGCCCGTCGCACCAGAGCACGCCGCGCCCCCCGGTCATGGGCAGGAGCTCGACCGTGAGCACCGACTCCGGGCCGACGACGAGCGGGCGGTTGAACAGCGCGTGCGCGGCGAGGGGCACCATAAGGAGCGCCTCGACGGCGGGCCACACCACGGGGCCGCCGCCCGAGAACGAATACGCGGTCGATCCGGTCGGCGTCGACAGGAGGATGCCGTCGCAGCCGAACGACGTGAGCGGCCGTCGATCGACGCCGATCGCGACCTCGAGCATGCGGCCGAGCTTCTCGACGCTCGCCTCGTTCACGGCCCAGGTCTCGGCGATCACCTCGCCGTCGAGTAGGGCGCGGACCTCGAGCGTCATGCGCTCCTCGACCGTGAAGGCGCCGGCGAGCACGCGCTCGATCGTGTAGTCGAGATGGTGGGATTCGGTCTCCGCGAGGAAGCCGACGTGGCCCAGGTTGACGCCGAGGATCGGGCAGTGCGACCCCCGCAGCACTTCCGCGGCGCGCAGAATCGTGCCGTCGCCGCCGAGCACGAGCGCGACCTCGAGATCCTCGACGCCGACATCCGTTCCCAGTTCCCCGGTGAGCCTGCTATCAAGATGAGGCGAGAACTCGACGCGGTCGTGCGGGGTCATGACCGGCGTCACGCCGGCCGCGCGCAGGGCGCCGACCACGCTGACCGTCGTCTCGATCGCCTCGACTCTGGCCGTATGCGACACCACCAGGATGTGCCGTTCGCTCATGCCGTACTCACCTCCCGTGAAAAGTATGCCAAGAACTCGCGGTTGCCGTGCTCGCCGGTGATCGGAGACGGCTCGGTGCCGTGGTGGACGAACCCCTGCTCGACGGCGCAGCGCACGACATTCGCGACGGCCTCGTCGACGCGCGCGGGATCGACCGCGATGCCGGCGCGGATCCCCTGCCTCCCGACCTCGAACTGCGGCTTGATCAGCAGCAGGAGCGCCGCATCCGCCGACGCGACTCGCGCGATGGCGGGGAGCACGAGGGTGAGCGAGATGAACGAGAGATCGCCAACCACGATCTCGGGCGCGGCATCGACCCCGCTCAGCTCCGCCAGCATGCGCGGGGTCAGGTCGCGGGCGTTGCAGCCTTCGACCACGCGCACACGGGCATCGTCGCGGATCTCCGCGGCCAACTGCCCGTGCCCCACATCGAGCGCGATCACCTCGCGCGCACCTCGCTCGAGCAGCACCTGCGTGAACCCGCCCGTCGACGCACCGAGATCGAGCGCGAGCCTGCCGCTCGGGTCGATTCCGAACGCGTCGAGCCCGGCGATCAGCTTGCCCGCCGCGCGGCTCACGTACCGGTTCAGGGTGTCGTCTCCGGACACCCCGACGATCGCCGACGGCGCGATGCGCGCGCCCGCCTTCGTTACGACGCTTCCGTCGACGATCACCCGGCCAGCGGCGATCAGCTCTGCCGCGCGGCTGCGAGAGCGCGCGAGCCCGCGCTCGGCCAGCACGACGTCGAGGCGGGAGGCGGTGCCGTGCGGTGCGTCCGAGGCGGATCCCTCCACCGCTACCGCGCGCCCTCGTGGTCGGCGCGCTGCAGTTCGGTCAGCAGCTCTTCCGCAAGCTGGTCGAACCCTGCGGCGCGCTGATCGAGCGGCTGCGCCTCGATCACGGCGATCCGGCTGACCAGGCCGTCGACGTGCCCACCCGCACTGGATGCGGCGGTCGCCTCATCTGGTTCGCTCGGCGGCTCGGCCTCGGTCGTTTCGGTCATGACCCCAGCGTATCGGCTGCCGCCGACACTGTCTCAGCCCCAGTGGTCGATGAGGAGCTGCTCGGGCACCACGAGCCCATAGATCGCGAGCCCCGAGCCCCAGATCGCCGCGCAGCCGGCGCGCAGCAGGTCGAGCGGATCCTCTCCGGCCGCGAGAACCTCGGCGACGTGGCCGTTCATGCGGACGCGAGCGGCACCCACCCGGGCAGCGCCGTCTTTCTCGATGACGGTCTGCGGGTAGGGCTCGTGCAGTTCGGCGACGCTCGACACGATGAAGTCCGGGCGCATATCCGCAGACGCGGCGATGAGCTGCTTCGGGCGGTCGACCCCCGTGAGCACGAGCGCCGAGGGGATGCCCGCGGCACGCGCGCCCTTGATGTCGGTGTCGAGCCGGTCGCCGAGCATCAACGCGTTGCGGGTGCCGAAGCGCGAGAACGCCGTCTCGTAGATCGGCGTCTCGGGCTTGCCCGCGAACACCGGGAGGCGCTGCACGGCCGTGTGCACGGCGGAGACCAGCGTGCCGTTACCCGGGGCGAGGCCGCGCTCGAGCGGGAACGTCCAGTCGGTGTTGGTGGCGATCCACGGCAGCGGGTCCTGCCCGGGCCGCTCTGCGAGCGCGAAGGATGCCTCGGCGAGCTCGCGCCAGCCGACCTCGGGAGCGAAGCCCTGCACGACCGCGGCCGGATCGTCGTCGGCGCTGCGCGTCGGGCGGAACCCGGCCTTCTGCAGCTCGTCGACGAGGCCGTCGCCGCCGATCACGAGCACGGTCGACCCGGGGGGCACCGTTTCCGCCAGCAGCAGCACCGCTGCCTGGGGGCTCGTCACGACGTCGGCCGCGTCGGCGGCAAGGCCGAGCTCCCGCAGCTGCGCGGCGACGACCGCGTCGGTGCGCGACGCGTTGTTCGTCACGTAGCCGAGCCGCCGCCCCGCCGCCGGCACTCGATTCAGCTGCTCGACCGCGCCGGGAATGCCCTGCCTACCGCGGTAGACCACGCCGTCGAGGTCGGCGAGCAGCAG
>JAGQTL010000113.1 GCA_020439035.1 Leucobacter sp.
GGCGGCACCTCGGGCCTGTCGATCGGCCATGTGTCGCCCGAGGCCGCGTCGGGCGGCGTGATCGCCCTCGTCGAGGACGGCGACATCATCTCGATCGACATCACCACGCGCGCCATGACCCTCGAGGTCTCCGACGAGGTGCTCGAAACCCGCCGTCAAGCGCTGCTGGATGCCGGTGGCTACCGCCCGCGCGACCGCGAGCGCGTCGTCTCGCCCGCGCTGCGTGCCTACGCCGTGATGGCCCAGTCGGCCGACAAGGGTGCCGTGCGCGATGTCAGCGTCGTCGAGCGCGCCATGCAGGCCGCCGATGAGCGGGAGAGCGTGCTCAGCTAGCGCATGCCCGGGGCGGGACGCCCTGTGCCGGTTCGGGATGCTGCGGGCTGCGGCATCCCGAACCGTCGTTTTGGCGGCCTGGTGCCCGTTCGGCGCTGCTCGGCGCTGCTCTGCTCGGCTCTGCTCGCCGGGGTCAGAGCCCAAGGTCCGCGAGCGATTCGCGCAGCGCCTCGGCCGAGGCGAGGAGCCTGCCCGACTCGGAGGCCGAAAGTGGGGTGCCGCGCAGCGGGATCGCCCCGTGCGCACCGACGACGCTCGGCATCGAGAGCGCGACGCCGTCGATGCCATACTCCCCGCCGAGCACCGTGCTCACCGGCAGAACCGCGTGCTCGTCGTGCAGGATCGCCTCGGCGATGCGCGCACCCGAGAGCCCGATCGCGTAGTTCGTGGCGCCCTTGCCGGCGATGACGCGGTAGGCGGCGTTCTTCACCTCATCGGCGATGTGATCGAGCTCGCCCGGCGAGAAGCGGGGTGAGTCGGGCGTCTCCCAATCGAGGATCGGCACCGAGCCGATCGTCGCGCTCGACCAGAGCGGAAACTCGGTGTCGCCATGCTCGCCGACGATGGAGGCGTGCACGCTCGAGGTCGAGACCCCGGCGCGTTTGGCGAGCAGCCAGCGCAGGCGGCTCGTGTCGAGCACGGTGCCCGACGACAAGATGCGGTGGCGCGGCAGGCCGGTGATGCGCTGCGCCGCGACCGTCAGCACATCGCACGGATTCGTCACGAGCACGTAGATGGCGTTCGGCGCCTGCTCGAGCAGTGCCGGCAGCATGCCCTCAAGAATCCGCACGTTGGTGTCGGCGAGCGCGAGGCGCGTCTGCCCGGGGTGCTGCTTCGCGCCCGCCGTGATGATCACGACGTGCGCGTCCTGCACCACCGCGACGTCGCTGCCGCCGACGATGTCGCTCGAGCCGGTGAACTGCGTGCCGTGCGCGAGGTCCAGGACCTCGGCATCCACCTTCTCTTTCGCGATGTCGTAGAGCGCGACGTGCCGTGCCGAGCCGCGAATCAGGGCGGCATAGGCCAGGCTCGTGCCGACGCTGCCGGCCCCGACGATCGCAAGCTTCGCGTTCTCGATGGCACTCATGGCGCCAGTTTGCCAGCGCGACGGGCGTGTGGCGAGGGGTGCGCCGGGCGCACGGGCGGCGGCGCGCGGATGGATGGCGGGGATGCTTCGACCGGCGTGGCGCGGATGCTTCGGCCCGCCGGGCGCGCTCGATTGGCGCGCGACCTCGCATTCCCGTAAACTCGTTCGCGGTGACGTGTCCGAGCGGCCGAAGGTGCAACTCTCGAAAAGTTGTGTAGGGTAACCCCCTACCGTGGGTTCAAATCCCACCGTCACCGCCAGAGAAGCCCCCGAGAAATCGGGGGCTTCTTCGTTTCCGGCGCCGTGCGGCGTATTCGGGTTATAGGCCAAAAGGAGTGGATGGGGTCGGGTGTGTCATCCGCGTCCTGCCCATCCGGTTCGTTCCCAGAGTCCTTCGTTGGCGTCTAGTCCGGTGTCATAGAGGGCGGGGCCACCGATGTCTTCGTGCTGATCTTCTTCTCGGTCGTCGTCGGCGGGTTCTGGTGCTGCAGGTGTCAGTGCTCGCGCTAGTGCGTCGTCGAGTGCGAGCTGTCGGAGCATGAGGAACCATTCGACGGCGCGGCGGCGGTGTGCTTCGTTCATGCCGCGGTGGCGGCGTAGGAGGTCGCGGATGGGGCTGTTGTAGCCGCCTTCGAGGGGGCTGGTGGTGCGGGGGTTGCCGTAGGTGATCCAAGTGAACAGGACGCCGTCGCGGGTGACTTTGCGGATCAGGTGCCAGGCTTTGCGGAGCCGGTCGTGGGTGAAGCCCCATTGACCGTTGCGGAACATGGTGCGCTCTCGGGTGAGGTGCCCGAAGGTCTGCCACCACTGCTCGAGTTGCAGCTGCCAGGCGATGGCGGTGTCTTCGTCGTCGATGCTGCTGAGGTTCATGACGAGTTCGCGCAGCGCTTTGCCGGCGGCGGTGCGGGGGTTGCGGGTCAGGTGCCGGGTGATGTTCATCTGCAGGTGGAAGATGCACCGCTGATGCTTCGTCTCCGGCCAGCACGCCCGCAGCGCGGAGGGTAGTCCGGAGCCGCCGTCGGAGACGATCACCCCGGGGGCGGGGACCTGCTCCAGCAGGGCGGTCCAGGCGGCGGTGGTCTCACGGCCGCACCATTGCCAGGCCAGCAGGTCACCCTTGTCGCTGATGGCGAGCAGCAGGCACCAGGTGCCGATCCAGATCCCATCGACGAGCACCGCATGGTGGATGGTCTCGGCCGGTTTCAGGTGCGGCTGAATGTCCCAGCACCAGGCGGTATCCCGCCGGAAGGTGCGGCCAGTGGCGGTGCCATCGATCTCGGCCTGCGTCTGCTTCCCGGTCAGCCAGGACACGAACCGGCGCAACTGCTCGCGGCGGGTCACATCCGGACGACGCCGCACCGCGGACGCCCCGCAGGTCTTGCATCGCCAGCGTTGTGTTCCCGAGCGGTGACGGCCGTTCTTGACCAGCCGAGAACCGCATAGCACGCACCTCGTTGAATTCGGGGGAAGGGTCACGACTAAGCATCACGGACCATAACGACCCTCGAATCGCGCCGGAAACACGCGGCTAGATCAAGACCCCATCCACTCCTTTTGGCCTATAGCCC
>JAGQTL010000114.1:0-2103 GCA_020439035.1 Leucobacter sp.
CGGATCGGCCAGCTGACCATGCGCAACCTCGACATCGCCGATTCGCGTTCGCGTCTCGAGCAGTACGCGTCGATGGGTCTCGTGGGCACGACCACCGCCGACGTCGTGGGGCAGCTCGAGCAGGGCGGCGCGGATCAGATCGCCGACGCGGTGGGCGGCATCGATGAGGACGCCGACGAGCTCGGCCTGAGCGCCGCGTTCGACGCCGGCACGGACTGAGCTGGGCGCGGCGAGCGGGGCGCCGGGCGCCCTGTTTCGCCCGCCGGGCGCCGTGTGCCGTGTTTCTCGCGCTGGGCTCCGCGCATCGCGTACAGACGAGCAACGGCCCCGGGGAATACCCCAGGGCCGTTCTCGATGGGATGCGAGCGATCGCCGATTCAGGAAGCGCGACGAGCGCGGGCGGCGCGGCGCTTGAGCGCGCGGCGCTCATCCTCGCTGAGGCCGCCCCAGACGCCGGAATCCTGGCCGGTATCCATGGCGTTCTGCAGGCACATCTCGGTGACCTTGCACCGCGCGCAGACCGCCTTCGCGCGTTCGATCTGGTCGACCGCTGGGCCGGTATTGCCCACCGGGAAGAAGAGCTCGGGGTCGACAGTGAGGCAGGCCGCCTGTTCGCGCCAGTCCATGGGTTTCCTCCTTGTTTGCACGCGCGCGCACGAAAACCATCGGTGGCCGATAGCCTGAACTCGCGCGGTTCGCTGAAATGTGGCTGAGCATGCTCACACCAGCGTGCGCGAAACTCTTGATGAAATATATGTTTCCATGAAACATGACGTATGGCAATAGTCTTTTTGTCGTATTTGTTGAAAGGTTCCCAGGATGACCGCTTCGCCACCGAGTGATCGGCGCGCCCGCGTGGCGTGGAAAGTCCTGATCACGGCGCTTGCAGCCGAGACGATCGGGGGTGTGCTCGCGCTCGTTCCGTTCGCTGCGAGCTTCTTCGACGCGGCGGGTGACGAGCCGGGTCAGCGGATCAGCGTGCTGCTCGCCGGCCTCTTCGCGCTGGCCTGGGTGGTGATCACGTTCGTCGGATCGTTGCGCAGCCGGGCGAACTGGGTGCGCGGATCCGCGCTCACCCTGCACGTGTTGATGTTCGCGGCCGGCACGGGGAGCCTGCAGTACGGTCTGCTCGAGGCCTGGATCGGCTGGCTGCTCGTGCTGCTCGCCTTCGTCGGCTTCTTCTCGGCGCTTCTCGCTCGGCCGGAGGCCGGGGAGCCGGCTGCCGAGGCGTCGGACGAAGGGGAGACCGCGGCCTAGGGAGCGGGCGATCGGCGGGGGAGACCGCCGCCTCGCGGCACGGCGATCGGTGGGTGAGAGGCCGCAGCCTCGCGGCACGGCGATCGGTGGCGGGAGGCGATCCGCGAGCAGGGGCGTGCGAAACCGCTCGGATCCTTGCCGGACTGCTTGGATCCATGCCGGAGCATTGCCGAACCGCTCGGAGTCTCGCCGGATCGTTCGGATCCCCGTCGGATCGTTCGGAGTCTCGCCGGATCGTTCGGATCCTCGCCGGAGCCCCGCCGGAATCTCAGGCGTCGAGCAGCTTTCGGATGCGTTCGACGTGCCCCGTCGCCTTGATGTTGTACAGGGCGTGCTCGATTCGGCCCTTCTCGTCGATCACGAACGTCGAGCGGATCACGCCCTCCACGAGCTTGCCGTAGCTGTTCTTCGTGCCGTAGGCGCCGTAGGCGCGGTGGATTTCGGCGTCGGGGTCGCTGAGGAACGGGTACTCGAGGCCATCGCGGTCGGCGAAGCGGCGCAGGCGCTCGACCGGGTCGCGGGAGATGCCGAGCACCCGGTACCCGGCGGCCTGCAGCTGCGCGGATGACTCCTGGAACTCGCACGACTCCATCGTGCAGGCCGGGGTCATCGCCTTCGGGATGAAGAAGAGGATAACCTTCTGGCCGCGGAAGTCGGCGAGCGCGCGCGGCCGGCCATCCTGATCCTTCAGCGCGAAGTCGGGGGCGGGCATTCCGGGCTCGAGGATCACGCGTTCGGTCATCCCCCCAGCCTATCCGCTGCGACCGCCCGCATCCTGCGCGGGTGCGGGCAAGGGTGCGGGCGCGGGGGCGTGGGTCAGATGCGGCGTCAGGCAAGTGATCTGCA
>JAGQTL010000114.1:2235-6805 GCA_020439035.1 Leucobacter sp.
TCAGGCAAGTGATCTGCACGAAACAAGTCGAAATCCGTGATTTTGGCTTGGGTACTGCAGATTGCTTGGTGGGTGCAGGTGGTGCGGCCGGGGTGCGGGCGGCGCGGGCCGGGGTGCAGGTGGCGCGGGCTGGGGTGCGGGGGCTTGCGGGCCGGGGTGCGGGCAGTGCGGGTGCGGGCTACGCGGCCGGGGGATGGGGGATCGGCCGTGCGCCGCCTACTTCAGCAGCCGGCGCAGGCTCTCGACGCGCGCCGCGCCCGTCGCGTCCAGGCGGCCATCGGCGATCGCCGCGTCCAGCTCGCAGTCGGGGGCCTCATCGGTGTGCGTGCAGCCGCGCGGACAGCCCTCGATGATTGCCGCGAGGTCGGTGAAACCGCTCAGGATGCCATCGCTCGTGACGTGCCCGAGCCCGAAGGAGCGCACCCCCGGCGTATCGATGACCCAGCCGTACGGCCCGGCCGGGCTGCCCGGCGTGTCGACGCGCAGCGCGACCGAGGAGGACGACGTGTGCCGCCCGCGGCCGGTCACCTCGTTCACGTGCCCGGTGGCGCGCTCGGCCTCGGGCACGAGCGCGTTGATGAGCGTGGATTTGCCGACACCGGAGTGGCCGACGAACACGGTGGTGCGGCCGGCGAGCGCCGTGCGGATCGAATCGAGCGGCCATGCCCCGGGCGCCGAGGTGAACACCGGCACCTCGAGCGCGGCGAAGTGGGCGAGGAACGGGGCGGGGTCGGCGAGGTCGACCTTGGTGATGCAGAGGAGCGGGCGGATGCCGGCGTCGTAGGCCGCGACGAGGTAGCGATCGACCAGACGCACCCGCGGCTCGGGATTGGCTGCGGCCACGACGATCAGCATCTGGTCGGCGTTCGCGACCATCACGCGCTCCAGGCGGTCGCTGTCGTCGGCGCTGCGGCGCAGAACGGTGCGGCGATCCTCGATCCCGACGATGCGTGCGAGCGAGCCCTCGGCACCGCTCGTGTCGCCGACGAGCTGCACCAGATCGCCGATCACGATCGGCGTGCTGCGCAGCTCGCGCGCCCGGGCGGCGAGGAGGCTCCGCTCAGCCGGATCCGCGGGATCGGCGCCCGCGGCGATGAGCGCGGTGTAGCGGCCGCGATCCACCCCCGTGACCATGCCGATCACCGCCTCGGCGTGTTCCGGCCGGCGCTTGGTGCGCGGGCGATTGCCCTTGGGGTTCGGCCGCTGCCGCACCTCGTGGTCGGCGTACTCGCCGTAGGGGGCGTCGTCCTCGTCATCGAGGGTAAACCAGCTCATGCGGCGGGCCTACCCGAACGGGCCGCCGAGGAGGCCCGTGGCGCCCGTGGCACCCGTGGCGCCCGAAGCGAACGAGTCGAAGCGGGGCAGCGCGAGGGCGCCGGAGGCCCCTCCATCGCTATTCGACGCGCCGCCGGCGCCGTTCGGCACCGGCACGATGCCGTCGAGCATCGCCTGCCACATTCCCGGGAAGTCGGGCAGCGTCTTCGAGGTGCTACCGATGTCGTCGATCGTGATGCCCGGGATCGCGAGCCCGATCACCGCGCCCGTGGTGGCCATGCGGTGGTCGGCGTATGCGCGCCAGAGGCCGCCGCTCGCGCCGCTCGCACTCAGCGGCGCGGGCCGGATCACGATGCCGTCGTCGAGCTCCTCGACTTCCCCGCCGAGCCCGCGCAGCTCCGCCACGAGCGCCGCGATGCGGTCGGTCTCGTGATGGCGGATGTGGCCGATGCCTGTGATGCGGCTGGGCTCGCCGTTCGCGCCACCCCGGCCGTGCGCGGCGAGCGCGGCGAGGCCGACGAGCGTGGGCGCGAGTTCCCCGGCGTCGGGGACGTGGAGCTGCGCGCCGGTGATGCGGCCGCTGCCCGTGACGGTGAGGCGGTCGCCGTCGAGCGAGACCGTCGCGCCGAAGGCCGGCAGCAGCTCGCGCAGCCGGTCGCCCACCTGCGTGGTCGCGGCGGGCCAGCGCGGTACGGTGACGCTGCCGCCGGTCGCGAGCGCCGCGGCCAGGAACGGCGCCGCATTCGAGAGGTCGGGCTCGAGGACGAGATCGCGGGGCGCGATCGGGCCGGGCGCGACCCGCCACTCGCCGGGTGCCGGCGAATCGGCGGACACCCCGCGCTCGCGCAGCGCCGCGAGCGTCATCTCGATGTGGGGCAGGCTGGGCAGGCGCTCACCGGTGTGCACGATGTGCACGCCCTCGTCGAAGCGTGGGGCGCTGAGCAGCAGGCCCGACACGAACTGGCTCGAGAGCGAGGCGTCGAGTTCGACCCGGCCGCCGCGCAACGAGCCCCGGCCGTGCACCGTGAACGGCAGGGCGCCGCGGCCCTCGTCGGCGATGTCGGCGCCGAGCGCGCGCAGCGCGTCGAGCACCGGGCGCATCGGGCGCTTGCGCGCGTAGGGATCGCCGTCGAAGGCGGTGGGGCCGAGCGCGAGCGCGGCGACCGGCGGAACGAAGCGCATCACGGTGCCGGCGAGGCCGCAGGCGATCGAGGTCGACCCGCTGAGCTCGTCGGCCGGCGTGATGCGGAGCGCCGGCTCATCGTCCGTGCCGGCCTCGTCGATAACGGTGCCGAGTTCGAGCAGCGCGTCGATCATGAGCTGGGAGTCGCGCGACCGCAGCGGCGCGCGCAGGATGCTCGGGCCCGAGGCGAGGGCGCTCAGCACGAGCTCGCGCCCCATGAGCGACTTCGAGCCCGGCAACGGCACCGTTGCGGCCACGGGCCGTTCGGCGACGGGGGCGGGCCATGCCGGGGTGCCGGCGTCGATGACGTCACCCGCGCCGCCCGGATCCTCATCGTCAGCCTTGAACAGCTTGGCTTCGAGCATGTAAGAGGCGCCTCCGATACGAGCGACAAATGGAATAGACGGCTTCGGTGTTCGGTTACAGATTCTACGGCAGGCCACTGAGAGAAGGACGGGCGGGTGATGATCCAGACGGCGACGAAGCGCGCGAGAGCGCCGCGCGCGCGACGAGTGACCCGGTGCGCCGGGGTCGCGGCACCGCACGCACCGGTAGCATCGAGTACTGTGAGCCCGAGTCAGACCAGCGAGAAGCGCGAACTCGAGGCGCGCTTCACCCGCGACGCACTGCCGTTCCTCGACCAGCTCTACGGTGCCGCCATGAAGATGACGCGCAACCCGCAAGACGCCCAGGACCTCGTGCAGGAGACCTTCGCGAAGGCTTTCGCCGGCTTCGCCGGGTTCACGGAGGGCACGAACCTCAAGGCGTGGCTGTACCGGATCCTCACGAACGCCTACATCAACACGTACCGCAAGAAGCAGCGCGAGCCCTATCTCGGCGCCGTGGACGAGCTCGAGGACTGGCAGCTCGGCGGCGCGGAGTCGACCACCGCGATGGCGTCGCGCTCGGCCGAGGCCGAGGCGATCGACCGCACGCCGGCAACCGTGGTGACGGATGCGCTGAATGCGCTGCCCGAGGACTTCCGGATGGTGGTCTACCTGGCCGACGTCGAGGGCTTCAGCTACCAGGAGATCGCCGACATCATCGGCCGGCCGATCGGCACGGTGATGAGCCGCCTGCACCGGGGCCGGGCGCGCCTGCGGCAGGCGCTCGGCGAGTACGCGAGGGAACAGGGCATCGGAGGCGGCGCCTCAGGGGAGGCCGACCGGACGGAAGGGGGCACGCGATGAGCGAATGCGGCTGCGAACACGCGCGGGCGAACCTCGAGGAGCTGATCCGCGGTGAACTGGGTGAGACCGACTGCGGTCCGATCCGAGAGCACCTGCGGCACTGCGACGACTGCCGGGATGAGCAGCAAGTGTTCGAAAAGCTCACGGTGGCCGTGCGGCGCGCCTGCGCGGAGTCGGCCCCGGTCTCGCTGCGCGAGGCCGTGCTCGGCTCCCTGCGCGATCTCGGCTGAGCCGCTCCGGATCACCCGCGCGGCGCTTCGCCGGGCCGGGCTAGCCGGGGCGGCTGCGGCAGCCGGGGGGGCGCGGCGATGAGCTCGCGCGTGTAGGCTTCGCGCGGTTCGCCGAAGATCTGCTCGGTGCTGCCGCTCTCGACCACGCGGCCGGAGCGCATCACCACGATGCGCTCCGCGAGGCGCGGCACCACGCCAAGATCGTGGGTCACGGTGACGAGCGTGAGCCCCAGCTCGGCGCGCAGCTCGGCGAGGAGCCCCAGCAGCCGCCCGCGCACGAGCACGTCGAGCGCGCTCACCGGCTCGTCGGCGAGCAGCAGTTCGGGGCCGTGCACGAGCGCCCGAGCGAGCGCGATGCGCTGCCGCTGGCCGCCCGAGAACTCGTGCGGGTAGCGATCCTCGGTGCCCTCGGGCAGCTCGAGTCGTCCGAGGATCGCGGCCACGGCCTCGCGGTGGTCTCCGGCCGCGCCCGTGGCGATCAGCGGCTCGGCTACTGTCTGACCGACCGTGCGCCGCGGGTCGAACGAGGAGTACGGATCCTGGAACACGAGCCCGCTGCGTCGCCGCAGCCAGAGCAGGTCGTCTCGCGCGGGGTCGACCGTGCGCCCGTCGAAGGCGACGGTCCCGGCGGTCGCGCGGCTCAGGCCGAGGATCAACCGCAGCAGCGTCGACTTGCCCGATCCCGATTCGCC